>NZ_JSDQ01000047.1:0-81390 GCF_000813665.1 Neochlamydia sp. EPS4
GTATTGTAGAATAGCCGTAAGTGATTTTTAAATTGGGTTGAGCTAAAATGAAATAAAAACTTTTAGCCATCTTATCTTTAAACAAGTAATCCGTTTTCCTTCCCGCAACTTAAGTAAGCTTAAGCTAACCTACACATTTATAAAGAATCAATCTCATTCTTTTAGTCAAATCAAAATTGCCGCGTCAATTAATTTCCAAAACCTGTGGCTGCTCCTAAATGCTTGAAAGGTCTCCACCCTTTCCTTAAATCTATACGAATTCGTTTGACTTGCTTTTTTAATTTTTTTTATTCTGTCTTAAAGAAATAAAAATGATAAAAGGTCATTACTACCCAAGGAAATAAAATGCATCCTATCTCATCGACATCTATTGAAAGCTTACCCAATGAATTGCTACTCCCTATCTTAGAGGCTTGCGTAGTTCCTTCCTTATTTAGCGTCTGTAAAAGATGGCATCATCTGCTGGCTACTGAAGTCATGCCCCCTCTTTATAAGCAAATAGGTAAAGTGCATGTTCCTCAAGGAAATGTTAAGGAGCAGGCTCTTATTGTAGATAAGATTTATAAGCTAGAAGAAAAGCTTTCTGAAGCAGCAAAGGTAAATGCAATCTTTAAGCAAATCTTTACTTTAGCCAAGTCTTTTTCTCCTTTGGAATTTAAAGAGAAAACGGAAGAAAAAAGAGGCTTAACGCTGGCTAATCACTCTTCTTATCTCTTAAACATTAATCGCCTTTTACTTTGGAAAAAATTTCCTGGAGGGGAAGAATACTTGAGCCGAGAAGAAATTAAGCACTTGCCTCTAGAAAAAAAAGGGGAGCTACTTAGAGATTGGATTGAAGAAAATTATAAAAATACCACGGCTTTAGGTTTATCTGGAGTAGGCTTGACTTGTTTACCCCCAGAGATATGCCAGTTATCTAAGCTGCAAGCACTTAACTTAAATCAAAACCAGCTCACCAGTCTGCCTGGAGAAATCGGGCAGTTGTCTCAGCTGCAAGAGCTTAACTTAGATTATAACCGCCTCATTGCTCTGCCTACAAAAATCGGGCAACTGTCTCAGCTGCAAAGGCTTTACTTAAATCAAAACCAGCTCACGACTCTGCCTGCAGAAATCGGGCAACTGTCTCAGCTGCGATGGCTTTACTTAAATCAAAACCAGCTCACCGCTCTGCCTGGAGAAATCGGGCAGCTGTCTAAGCTGACACGGTTTGGCTTAAATCAAAACCAGCTCACCGCTCTGCCTGCAGAAATCGGGCAGCTGTCTCAGCTGAAATCGCTTGGCTTAAGAAAAAACCAGATCACCGCTCTGCCTACAGAAATAGGTCAATTGCCTCAGCTGCAAGTGCTTGACTTAAATCAAAATCAGCTCACCAGCCTTCCTGCAGAAATGGGGCAGCTGTCTGAGCTGCAAAAGCTTTACTTAATTCAAAACCAGCTCACCAGCCTTCCTGCAGAAATAGGTCAATTGTCTCAGCTGCTACAGCTTTACTTAAATCAAAACCAGCTCACCAGTCTTCCTGCAGAGATAGGGCAGTTGTCTCAGCTGCAAACGCTTGAATTAGCGGAAAATCCTTTGAAAGATATCGCCGAAAAAATAAGGCAGCATTTTTCAATTGTAGAATGGTCGTAAGTACTTTTTAGATTGTGGTGAGCTAAATGAAATAAAAAACTTTTAGCCGTAGTTCCATTTTTTTATAAGGTTAAAGTGAGTAATTGGTTTATTATTAAATACTTAGGTTTTTTTATTTAAAATTGTAGTCGCCAAAAAATTATTTAGGCTGGTTTTCAGCAAATTCCAGAACCACGCCATCAAAATAGACAAATGCTTGAGGCTTTAAAGATAGAGTTACCAAAAGTTTTACCAAAGAATTATGCGCCTGTAGTCATCAGGAAAAAGCGCCGATAATATGCGTAAATTTTTAATAATCAATAAGTTGATTACTACTGATTATTTCTAAAGAAATGAAACTTCCCGTTTAAAGAAAAATTAAGTCAATCTCTCCTTAACTATTTCAAAAGATGGACGCTATTACAAAGCTTATAGAATTTAACTTTAGCTTTTTTCTTTCTTCTTTTTCAATTTTCGTTTAGGTTGTTCTATCCCTCTCCTATAAATATTTGAATAAGAATCGAATAGATTAAAAGTCTAAGCTTTTACAATGGATGATTAAAAAATATAATTTACAATTTTTTTAGATAAGGTATATTACAAAATAATGCCTCCTTTATCCCTAAATGAGCGCTGCTACTTAAAGTTGGTTTTATTCACCTTTATAGATGCCTTTTACTCAGCACCTTGTTTTGAAATAAGTGCGAATTAAAGGGTGAATTAGCAGCCCAAATAGCTAGGTAAGGCAGGAAAGAAAAAGAGATTTTTAAACTAGGCGCTTTTCTGCCTCATTTTTTAATACTCGACTTCGCAGCTCTTCCACTAAATTGGCTAGGGGATTAGCAAAAAACAATCATTTATCTATATCTTAAAGGAGATGCTATGAAGATTTCTCTCTCTATTTTTTCTTATACATGCGCGGGGATCATCCTTTCAACAATGAGCTCGGCTTATGGGCAATGCACAGCGGAGGATTGTCCTATTTTTAATTCTTATTTTGATCATCCTGCTTCTTCTCCATCTAGTTACTCTCTTCAAACTTCGCAAGAGAGCCAAGATTTTAGCTCGCAAAATAGCTTAAAGGCAGAGAGTAAAAAGAAGAATGGCGGGGAAAGCAGTGTGCAGCGAGGCTTTAATCGGGAGGGAAATCCTGATCAAAGAGAGATAAACAGTAAGCAGATAAGTAGCTATCAAAATAAGGGGTCCGATAGCGTAATTTACTACCAGATTGAAGAAACTTTAAAAAATAACCGTTTAAAGAAAAATTACCCTTTGGTGAATATACGCTTTTATAAAGGCATGGCCACTCTGTCTGGTACGGTAGAAACAGAGGATGATAGGCAACAGGTCGAGAGTAGAGTCCGTGCGATTCAAGGGGTTGCTGATATTAATGATCAGCTGCATGTTGAATCTTCTACTCTACATAACCAAGGCAGCAAACCTACTAACTAGTAAGCAACCAATTTATCTCGGCCTAAAGGCATGAATCTTTTCATTAAAAAATACGCATTTAGAAATAAAGAAGGAGATTCAGAAGGATCAACGTAAAACAAAGTGAGGATTGAATTGGAATTATTCTATCCATAGAGATAATCATTATTATAAGCTGGGTAGGAAATGATGAAGGGTTGCTTGGCCTGGGTGATAGAAGGCAAAAACATACACATGCATAGACAAGCAGCCTCAAGAGAAACTTTTGCCAATCAACCCTTTAAGATAATAAATGATTTTTTAAGGCCATCTATTTAGATATCTTTTAAGGGGCGCAAGTAGCTTCTTTGGCTGGGTTCCTCCCTCTAGGGAGAAGGCATCGTAGGCGCGAAATAAAGAATTCAATTTTGGGCACTGAGAAGAATTTCTAATCCCATTTCTTCGGGTATATACTTGTGTTGAAGGTAAACTCGGCGTAAGCATCCCTGCTCATCAAATTGTAAAATAAATTCCATCCAGCCCTCATTAAAGTAATAGGAAAATAAGCTTTTTTGAGAGAAACGATCGATACGAAGAGCAGATTTGAATGCCTCCTCGGCTTGCTGGCGGGGCATATATTTTTTTAAGCGAGTAGATCTTAGCTGAGGGCATTGCAGTTGAGCAACAAACTCCTCGAAAGTCAAGCCATACGAAAACTCTACCCCTAAAGCATGGGCGATATCTTCTGGCAAGGATACGGGATAACGAAATCGTCGTAAGATACGATAGATAAAGTTAAACATTTTCATCTGATACAGAAAATAAAAAAGTTTTTTTAACAACAGAAAGTGCTGCTATACATTTGCCCACTTTCCGCTCATTTTGAATGGCTGACCTCCTATTTAACCAGGCGGAGAAAAAATTCGCAATATATAATTTTAGGTTATTTGCAAAGTAAGATGCAGATGAGGCCGCTTTTTCTCGTTGGAATGAGAGTCTAGACATCACTTTTTCTCAAAGGGGTAAAGCATGCTTTAAGCTCTCGCGGATTGTTTTTTTTACTACCAATCAACGCTTGCCTTTTAGCTTTTGCGCTTTTCTTCTTCTTTGCCCACCTGACCATTTCCTATCTAAAAAATCTTAGAACCTAAAGAAAAGCTCTTTTATCAGTTAGATATAGCTTATGGTGCCTAGGTTAATAATTGTTTTAAAAGTAAGCGGTTTTTGATTTATAGATGTTTTAATAAGTTAAAGAGAAGGCTTTTATATGACTAGACGCTTTTGAATAAAGAGTAGATGGGGACTTTTTTTATGTCGATTGATCCATTGATGATGACTGCAGCTCCATTCTAAGGGGCTCAGTTTTTCTACGAGAGATAGCACACTCTGCTCCTCACATTGCCCTTCAGGATGGCCTGGATAAAGGGTAATGCTTATCGCTCCCCCCGGTTGAAGCAGCAGCATCGCTTTTTTTATACTTTCTATAGTAGTTTTTGCGGTAGTGGTTAGCGTTTTATCACCACCTCCTGGTAGATATCCTAGATTATAAGTAATCAATTTAACACTTTCAGGAAAGATTTCCTCAGGAAAGGTAGAATGACATCCTAAAATAAATCGCACTCGTTGAAAATGAACGGAGGGTAATTTTTCATATAAGTATTTTTGGGTAAGCTCTATTGCTCTTGGCAAAATGTCTAAGGCATAGATTAATCCTCCTTTAAGGTCCGCGCATAATTGGGCCAATATTAACGTGTCTTGGCCATTCCCACATGTAGCGTCAATAACAAGGTCACCTTTATGAACTAATTTTTCCCAATATAGGTGGGCAAGTTCTAGATGGGAATTAAAAAGAGGAAATTGAGCTCGCATAGAATTTTTAAAAAGTATTAAAAAATTATTAGGAGGTTTCTTTTTGAAAGCTTAAAGCAAGGACATATTCCTGCTGATAGCCTAGCAAACGAGCTAACATCTTTTTCACGTCATCATTTATGCGTGCCAACAATGCTTTTTGTTTGGCAGAAGGAATATAAGGAAGATCGGCAGTAATTACTATTTTATTTTTTTGGATAAGAATGGAGCTAGGAACCTCTTCTTTGGGAAAGAGCTGTTTCCAATAATCATGCATATATTCTTGGAAAATGTTTTCGTCTAAAAAATAAGCATGATTATCTTTGGAATTAATTTTTAGATAACTTTTTTTTAAATTAGTCCGTAAGTAAAAAATGATAGCCACTCCAATCGCCAAACATCCTATCGCAAATAATGAAAGAAAAAGCTGATCTTTCTCAATAAAAGCTACAAATTCTGAACGAACATGTGGGGAGGCTTGCACCAAGATACTTAGTAAGCCAAGCACCACAAAGAATAGAGAGATAACAAAGGTAAGCAAGGGATAAAAAAATTGGTTCATAATTTAGAACTCATCGCTATAGTCTTCTTGGGTGCTAACCAAGTTTACAGGGTGTGTGACGGGAGAAAGAGATTTCTTGGAATCGGCAGTTACTACATTTTTAAAGACTACATGGACATAGGAGACGTGTAAACCGGTAAGATGGGTAATTTCCTCAGAAACAAGCGTTTGTATTTCTTCAGCTTTTTCAGGGATAGAAATTCCATAAAAGACGTTTACCTCAATTTTTATACCTACAGAATGATTCTTATTATCTTGCTCTGCTATGATTCCACGTGCTCCTTCGGTAGTATTGCGTCCAAAAATACTGTCGATGAAAGTGCTTTCTACCAAAGTAACGCCTTCAATGCGATTCAGGCATTCAAGAACAATTCCTTGGAAGACTTTGTTGTCAACGTCACGAATGAACAGCGTTTCAGGTAGCTCAAATTCTTTTGTATCCACTTTTTTCACATCAATAGGCATTTTCTTCTCCCCCATGCTAAATTGTCCTTATAATAGTTGACAGCATCATAAATAAGAATATAATAAAATGCTAACTGAAATAGTTGATGCTGCTCTATTAAATCGAAATTTATACTTAAAGATAGCAGGATGTGAAGAGAAGCGTATGATGGTTAGTCTTTTTTTACTTTTTTTTCTGGCTGCCTTTTCTGCTTATGTGGCTAAACAAAGGGGACGGGATCCATTAGTATGGTTTATGCTAGGCATACTTTTAGGAATTTTTTCTCTTATTTTGCTTTTTGTTTTAAAACCTTTTGAAGAGGATCACCTAGAACAAAAAAATAAGATAGAAGAGAATCTGACTCCTAAATATGGGGCTCTAGCGGAAGAAATAGGAGAAGTTTCTTATGAGAATAAAGAATGGTTTTATTTAGACCAGGCACACCACCAACAAGGCCCTATCTATTTTAGAGAGCTATACACCTTGTGGCTAGATAACAAAATAACCCCCTTAACTTATGTATGGTCAGAAGGGATGGCTGATTGGCAGCGTATCAACGAGCTTCCCAACTTTATAAATAAATGATGAGCTGAAGGATTACGAACTTTAAAGATTAGCTAACGATTGAGGTCAAACTAAAAAGGAGGATAGTAAGCTTAAGGCTTTGTAGAATCGTGCGTTATATTCTTTCAACCCTAAACTTACATCTTATGATTTTTTTGCTTTTACCAACTCGACTTAGTCACCCCAGGGATCAATCCATGCAAAGCCATTTCTCTAAAGGTAAGGCGGGAGAGTTTAAACTGTCTAATAAATCCTCTTGCACGTCCTGTTAAAAGGCAGCGATTACGTAGACGAGTAGGGGATGAGTCACGTGGCATTTTGTTAAGCGCTACACGAGCTTCATGGCGTTCTTCTTCTGAAATGTTGATGTCAGCTGCTGTTTTTTTAAGAGCTTGTCTTTTTTCCCATTTCAGCTTAACAACTTTTTCACGACGTTTTGCTTTTTCTATTGAGGACCTTTTTGCCATATGATTATAATCTTCCTATTTTTTACGAGCAGGGCCTTTTTGCCGCTGTTTACGATTCGGGTCTTTCTTATTAATCACATAAAGACGTCCTTGGCGACGTACGAGGATATCACCCTTCGATGGATCGGCTTTAACGGATGCTTTTACTTTCATATCTATTCCTGCATGTTACAATAATTTGTAAGTTAAGCGATTCTTATATCCTAAACCTTAATTTCCTTTCAATCCTTTTCTTGTAAAGGTAAAGAGAAGAGCTCTCAAGGAGCCTTAAATACTAGGTAGGGATGAGAGGGGCTTATTGATGAAGAGTAGATAGGTAAGCTTAAGTTAAAATACCACTGTTCTCTTTCATTTTTTTAGCTGCCTTCTGATCAGTTTCCTCTACTTCTTTTCTTGCATTTATTTTACCTGTTTTGTATTCTGCTGTTCATATTTATCTAATTGTCGAAAATTTTAATCAAGGAAGTTAATGTGAAGCGCACATACCAACCTAGTAAACGTCGTCGTAAATCCGAGCATGGCTTTCGTAAAAGAATGAAAACTGCTGATGGACGTAAAATCATCAATTCCCGTCGTCGCCGAGGTCGTAAGGCTTTAACAAGGGCGTGAAATACAGCTTTTCCAAGCTTTTTAGATTACGCAAGCGTTATCAATTTCAGAAGTTTACTCACAGCAGTAAACGTTTAATCGGGCGATGGATTACCATAGAAATCCTTCCTAATCCTTTGCAAATGACCCGATTAGGGATTACCGTCACCAAACGCTATGGTAAAGCTCATGATCGTAATCGGTTTAAAAGAATTACGCGTGAGGCTTTTCGCTATTGCCAGTCAAGTCTTCCATTAGGGCAAGACCTTAATGTAAAGCCGCGCGTTAATGCTAAACAGGCAACGTCTTTAGACATTTATATGGATTTAATAAAGCTCTTAAGTACCAATCATCATGAGCGCGGGACTTAATACTCAGCAGAAGCAAGCTGTGGATACCATTACAGGCCGTGTCTTAATTTTGGCTGGAGCTGGTACGGGCAAAACGCGCGTTCTTACGATGCGTATGGGCCATCTAATCAATAACCTAGGCGTTCATCCTAGCCATATTCTCGGCCTCACTTTTACCAATAAAGCTGCAGCTGAGATGTATCATCGAATGGTTTCACTCGTTCCCCAAAGGATAGCCAAGCTGGTTACCTTATGTACATTTCATAGTTTTTGCATTCAAATACTAAGAGAAGAGATCGTACGTTTGGGTTACACCAAAGAATTTACTATTTATCGTGAGTCGGATGTGCAACGTCTCATCTCTACTCTTGCACGTGATATGCTAGAAAGAGAAAAAGATCTGCCTTCGTTAGCCGCTACCTTAGCGGTGATCACGCAGGCTAAGAATAAAGGGCTTTGTGCAGAGCAGATTCAAAATACAGGATCTGCCTGGCATGATCAATTTTCAAGCACTCTTTATCGTCGCTTGCAAGAAAGTATGCGTGCCTATAATGCTGTTGATTTTGATGATTTATTGGTGCTTACGGTCCAGCTTTTAGAAAAGTATCCTGACGTCCTTAACCGCTATCAGGAACAGTATCGTTATATCATGATCGATGAGTATCAAGATACCAACCCTATTCAGTATCGCTTAGCAAAATTGCTTTCTGCTAAATATAATAATTTGTGTGTAGTAGGTGATGATGATCAGTCTATTTACGGCTGGCGAGGAGCGGAAGTACGCAACATTTTAGATTTTGAGCAAGCAGTAGTGATTAAGCTAGAACAAAATTATCGCTCCACCAATAGTATTCTTAAAGCCGCTAATGCGGTGATCAGCAAAAATCAGTCTCGTTATCCTAAGGCCTTATGGAGCACCAAGGGAGAGGGTGATCCCATTGAGATTTTTTATGCTCCTCAAGAGAGTGATGAAGCTGAAGCTGTCGTGTATAGAATGGTAAAAATGAAGGAAGAAAAAGGCCTGCGTTGGAATGATTTTGCTATTTTATACCGTTCTAATGCTCTTTCTCGTGCTTTTGAAACGGCTTTATTAAAATATACGTGGGTAGAGAATGGGCAATGGATGAAAGGGATACCTTATCAAATTTACGGGGGCATAGAATTTTATGAAAGGCGTGAAGTAAAAGATTTATGTGCTTATTTACGTGTGATAGTCAATAATAGAGATCAGGAAGCTTTACTACGTATTATTAATCAACCTCGACGTAATATAGGTGGAGTTTCTTTAGATGCTCTTACGGCCTATAATCGCCAGCAGAATATTTCTCTTTGGGAAGTTTTAAAAATGGTAGGTGATGACCAGCTTAAAGAGGAAGAGGTTAAGAGTTCCTTACCTGCAAAGACTTTGAAAGCTATCCGTGAGTTTGTAGCTCTTATTGAGGAAGCTCAAAAGCGCTTTGAAAACATGCCTTTAGCAGAAACTTTTGAATGGCTAATTGAAAAAATTGATTACCGTAAAGCTATCGAGGAAGAGGTTAAAAGTTCTCAGATGCGGGAATTTAAATGGGAAAATTGCCTGGAGTTTGTAGAGACGTTGAGAGATTATGCATGTAAGGTGAAAGAAAAGCTTCATAAGCAACCCCGGCTCTATGATTTTTTAGGCACCGTTTGCTTAGAAAATGATTGGGAGCGTATGGCTCGTCAGCAGCAAACAGGAGAAGATAAAGTCAATTTAATGACTTTCCATAGTGCTAAAGGATTGGAATTTCCGGTATGTTTCTTAGTAGGAATAGAGGATCATATTATTCCTCATGAGAAAAGCTTAAAAGAAACAGGAGTAGAGGAAGAGCGGCGTTTAATGTATGTAGCGATGACGCGGGCGATGCAAAATTTAGTGATTAGCATGGCTTGCTCCCGCCATAAAATGGGAAAGAAAGTCTCTTGTAAGCCTTCACGTTTTCTCTATGAGATCCCTAAAGAGCTCTTGAGAGTCACGGAGTGGGGTGGGTAAAATAGCAAGTCCTTAAAGGTTGTCTTGCCCCCGGTTTAAACAAATATTCCTAAAAAGAGGTGGCAGATAACTGGCTAGTCTACAATTTTATCGGGAGATGAGGGTGTAATACATTTTAAAAAACTAACTCCCCGTAACCCATTGTTTAAAAGTTGCCTCTCTATTTAAAGAAAGGGTTTTACAAGGATAGGGGGCATAAAGAATAATTTAAAGGGATAGAATATTCTAAACCGCTGCTTCAATTATAACTTAAGCTAAACTTCCATTGTTAATTAATGCCTGACCACCGCCGTTTCAGTAGCCATTTGAGATTTAATATTCTTAATAGCAGTTGAGATCTCAATTTTTGCAGTAGGAGGGGCAGACGTAAAAGAGCTTTCGGCGAAATTTAGGGCCTCTGCAAGATTATTTCGGTCAAAATAAATTTGTGAAATAATCATCTGCAGGCGCCACAGATGTTCTTTATCTTTAGGGCCAAACTTCTGAATATAATCGACAAGAGAAGCTACAGCTAGATCAGCTGAGCGTTTATCGCCCGCCTCTGTATATCCTTCAAAATCGATAAGAGCCAGATGATAATGAGTCATCTTTTCGTTGTTAGGATCCATTAGCTGCAATTCTTTCTTTAATGCCGTAGCTTCAGCAAGCCCCGACAGACCTTCTTGAGTCATTTTGCGATAGCGTTCAATCATGAAAAAATGGCTATCTTCCGAATTAACGCCTACTTTAATAATTTGGTTAATATCGCTCTCATATCCAAAATTTTGGGCTACTGCATAAAGTTTTTTAAGTTCGGCGCCAGAATACTTTTGTTTGTTTATAGCCTCTAACTTTTTTTGATAGTCGAAATAGTCAGCGACAATTTTTGAAAGGTGGGCGGCATACATCTTTCCGCCTCCGGCGCGATATCCAGTGATACCGATCTGCTTTTGTTGCTGGCCATCTAAAATGATTAAAGTAGGAAAACTTCGTATATTATATTTTTTTTGGAGTTGTTTGTTTTGGACAGCTAAGGGAGTTGGCAGGGTAGAATTTACTGGAAAGTCTAGCCTCATAAAAATAAATTTATCGCCTACCGCTTGCGCAAATTCTGCTGTATCTAAGCTTTCTTGCTCAAGCTTAGAGCACCAATTACACCAGTCTGAGCCAGTAAAAAATAAAATAATGGGCTTAAAAGTTGCGCGTGAAAGGTTTTCTGCTTCCTCATAATTGGTCATCCACTGGAGGGAATCAGTAGAGATACCTTTAGCAGGAGTAATAAAAAAGGTCACTCCCACCATCATACTACACATATAGGTTAGCACTGGCCTCATATATTTTTCCCTCTTGATAATGAATTTAAACTCATGTTACTATACTTTTTTTTAATGCATATTAACTAATTAATTTATATCATGCAATCCTTTCCTCCTACTGTAATTTTACGGCACCATAAAGAAAACCTTAAAAAATGTAGTTTAAGGGGTCTAGAAGGAGTTAAAGATTTTCATTTTTATACCTATCCTAAAAGCATTTTACCTTCCCTGGTAGGATATACCATGTTAACGTTGGAGGCTCCGGTTTTATCTTTAGAAGATGCAGGGCAGGGCCTGTTTATTTTAGATAGTACGTGGCGCTATGCAGAAAAAATGCTAAAATTTGTAGAAAGGCATGCCGATCTACCAAAAAGGAGTCTGCCTCCTCATTTTCGCACCGCTTATCCTCGGCGTCAAGAAGATTGCGTAGATCCAGCACGGGGATTAGCCTCTATAGAGGCTATTTATGTTGCGTATACGCTCCTAGGCCGTGATACTACTCAAGTGTTAAGCCACTATCATTGGAAGGAAGATTTTTTGAAAGTCAATGGATTTGAAAAGAAGAGTTAGATTTTCTATTTTAAAACTTTTTAAAAACTTTATGATACGCTTCTGAGCGGCCCTTTATGTAATCATAGGTTTAATAAAAAGATTGTTGCTACGGAGAGAGCCAGCTTGGAAAAAGGTTAACTTCTTTTTTGGTTATACAGACGGGGTTTCTTTAAAGGGGGGGGGGCTTTAAAAGGTATGATTTTATTTATAAACTTCAAATTACTTGAATTTACTTGACTTTCATCCGTCGTAAGCCTGATCTGAGCTTTAAAATTAAGAAATTAAAAAGGCTAGAATAACAAGAATGCTTGTAGCTGCTAGGAGTAAAAGGTTTGCGATTAAATAAATTTCAGCTCTCTTGTCCTAGTTAGTTATCTATTTAGTGAGGGAAACCGGCCGGCAGATACAAGAGAAAAAATCCATAAAAATCTTAATTTTTTATATTAAAGCTCTCAGCTTGCCAAAGAAAATTTTATCAAGATAACAATACTGAGTAAACTGGGGGAAATTCTTGACTAATACAAGATAGTAAGAATATAATATATTATTGCTCAAATAATTTTTGTAAATTTTTATAGTTTAATATCTAATGCTAGACAATTTTTTTATCCACCTGGAACAGGTGGAAAATATTCTATGGGGATATGTAGCCGTTCCCACCATTCTTCTATTGGGGGTTTTTTTAAGCTTTCAAGCTCGTTGGGTGCAAATCGTTCAGTTTCCTCGTGTGGTAAAAACATTTTTTGGCTTTTTATTTGTGCCAGATAAAGATAAAAGTGGTGTCCATCCTTTACAAGCCTTCTTTGCTTGCGTAGGTGGATGCGTAGGCATTGGGAATATTGTGGGAATTACTACAGCTGTGCAAATTGGGGGCCCCGGTGCTTTATTGTGGATTTGGCTCACTGCTATTGCTGGTATGATGATTAAATATAGTGAAGTATATCTAGGAATTCGTTACCGCGTGCCCAATGCCCACGGAGGGTATAATGGGGGTCCCATGTATTTTTTGCAAAGGGTGTTCAAAGGCTCTTTTGTTCCCACTATTGTAGGTGGTCTTTTGTGCATTTACGGAGTGGAAGTTTATCAATTTAATGTGATTGTAAAGAGCGTGACAGCCAATGTAAATCTTTCTCCTTACCTTGTTCTGGCTATCTTGCTAGCTTTAGTGATTTTTGCAGGACAGGGAGGCGTGCGCCGAGTAGGTAATATCTCAGGAATTTCTATTCCGCTTTTTGTGTTTGTTTATCTAGGCATGGGATGTTGGGTACTTATCCAAAATATCGATAGGATTCCCGAGGTTTTAAAAGCAGTTTTTAATACAGCTTTTACAGGCCATGCCGCCGTGGGAGGTTTTATTGGCAGCTCAGCAATGGGAACTATATCGCAAGGAGTTCGCCGAGGATGCTATACAGGTGACCTAGGGGTAGGCTATGCTTCTGTTATTCATAGTGAAAGCTTTGTTAAAATACCAGAAAAACAGGCTTCCTTGGTGATTTTTGATATTTTTGTGGACACTTTCATGATTTGTACCACGAGCGTTCTTATTATTTTAGTGACAGATCTATGGCATCAGCCCATTAATTCTAGTCTGCTCATTCAAACAGCTTTAGCTCAATATTTTCCTTATATGGAATGGTTTATGCCTTTGTTTTTGTTTTTGCTGGGATATTCCACTATCAATGCTTATTTTTGCGTAGGTCTTAAGTGCGCTGAATATTTGCACCCTAGAAAAGGTCGTAAACTCTATTATATCTATGCCGTAATTACTTTAGGCGCATTTGCTTTGGTAGATACAGCACAAGCACAGACTGTCATGACGATTGCTGGAGGACTTCTACTCGTTCTGAACTGTTATGGAATTTTTAAATTACGGCATGAGATCTCCTATAATTTCAATTTTCTTCAAAATGAGAAAACAGAAGGACGTTCTATAGCGGTATCAGCGGATCTAGGATGAAAATAGAAATGAGTATTCCCTGGATGTTTTCAACGCCACTAATACACTAACATAGGGTTCTAACCCTGCTTAATAGAGATTTGGCATCTATTGCTAGACGCCTAGCTCTTTGCGAAGGATAACCTTATACTATTGAAGGGACTACATCCCTATAACCCAGAAAAAAAACAAAGCCTTTAAAAGCCGGCCCCCTTTCCTTGAAGAAACGCATTTCATTAACTAGAGGACGGCATAAGGAACTTTTAAAAAAGCCTATAATGCCTTTTTGAGCTACTTCTTATACAACCCCGTACTTTATAAAATCCCTTGTGTAAGTAGAAAGACAGCTTTCAGAGGGCTGGGTATGCAGACGGAGTTTTTTTTAAACGTATAATTTAATGACGCGAAAATTAAATTTTTTTTCAAAAATCCTCTCCTTCTACCGCGATTACACTTGTTTTTTGCGTTTGTTAATAAGGCCATTAAATGGCTCTTTGGGCCTGCTAGAAATTCTTTTTTACCCTCAATAAATGCTTCTGCTTGTTATCCTAATTAGAGCTACAACTCATCTAGATATTCGGTTTTCAGAGTTCATTTGCTTACCCCTTCCTAGTGGAAGCTCTGCTATCAATATTCCAATCATGGAGCGTCACAACGGGGAAAGAGGGGACTATGAACCTTACACTCCTGATCACCAGTTTCTTGGCTTGGTAGGGGCTCAGTAAAAATTAGAAGATTTGGTCCTTAGCTTTAATACCTAGCAATTGAAACCATGATTCATCTTACGCCTATAAAAACCTCCCTTAAATTTTATGATTCATGATAGGTCATCTGCTTGACTTTAAGAATTATATCGTTTAAAGACACAACGTCTACACAGCCTAAAAGGAGAATCATCTTCCTAGCAGCTCTCTTTTAAAAAAGGAGTTTTTATTAGCTGTATAATTGTGTAAAAAGTTGTCTTAAAGCATATGACGCTGGGATTTATAGCAAATTGATTTAAGTGAGAGTTAGATTGCAAGAAACTCCATCTTGTAGCAAGCGATAAGAGAGGCAAAGATACGATTCCTTTGAGGGCGGGCAATTTGTTGGGCGACCTCTCAAGGCGAGTATTTTGCTTTATTAATTGGCAATACTCTACTATCTTCCACCCTTTTTAGTCGACCTCATGATTTAGACCTCTAATCGCAAGGAGAAAATGTCGGTAAAACCCTCTTTTTTTGAAGATCTTTGTAAATGAAGCTGGGAGGAAGGCTAGCTCTTTAAGATAAGACTATCTTTTGGTATCCCTCTTCGAAATTAAACATAAGGCTCTTTGGTAATCTCCTTTAGGCATGGCCTACTAACAAAGGGGTAATCACCTAAAAATTTATGAGGGCTTAGGGTTTAGCTGGGTGCAAAGACAATAGCTTGGCAATGTATTGTCTATTGGCATACACATAGTCTACTCCAGAATAAGCAGTATAAATTCCTGCTATACCTACAACCCATGTGCTTATGTATTGTAGATCAGGGCTGGACAGATAACCTAAGGAATGAGGAATCATCAGGATTAATACAGTTAAAGCAGCCATCGCTTGAATTCCTGCTTTAATTTTCCCGCTGGTACGCGCTGCTAAAGCAAACCCTTTAAGCGCACAAATGGTTCGAAGTGTACTCACTACAGAATCCCGATAGACAAAGATAAAAATTAAAGCTAAGGGCAACCTGACAGGCTCTGCGGTAAATGTTAAAAAATAAGAGAGACGCGCAATGCTATCAGCCATAGGATCTAGTATTTTTCCAAAATCTGTTACTTGGTTATATTTGCGTGCCAAATAGCCATCAAAGGCATCTGATAATTCACTAACCCCAAGTAAAAAAAGTAAAACATAGGGTAGAAGAGATGGATTAATTTCTAAATAATCATGGTGAAGATAGACTAAAAGAAAAATGGGGCTGATAAAAATGCGAATAAAGGTAAAGTAATTAGCTATACTCAAGAAGTGACCTATAATTTGAAGGATTTTAGCTTAACTTTTACAAAACTTTAGATTTATTTTCTCTAAAAAAAGATCAACTTGTAAATTTCCCTCTATAAAGGGCATTTTTTAGCCTCTTTTTCGGTGGCTAGGATGCTCTGATAGATGTTTAAATATTCATCAGAAGGAGTATGCCAGCTGAAATCTGTCTTCATTGCACGAATGATAAGCTGACGCCAGCGGTCAGGATGATGGAACCAACATTCAAAAGCTCTATCTAAAGCTGACTCAATTCCTTTAGCATCAGGGTATTCAAAAACATATCCATTTGTTTTTTCAATAGGTTTTCCTGAATAATCTACATCCCAAATAGTATCTGCTAACCCTCCAGTCTTTCGCACAATAGGGATAGCTCCATATTTAAGAGCAATCATTTGCGTTAAGCCACAAGGTTCAAATAAAGAAGGTACGATAAACATATCTGAAGCCGCATAGATCAGATGAGCCAATTCTTCGCTATGATGTAAAATTAGGCGCACGTGAGGGTGCTCATGAAAATGGCGATTAAGCTGTTGAAATTCGGCGTTGATACCCTCGATAGGGCTAGATCCTAGCAATAAAAATTGCCCTTTTTTTTCTAGAGTATAATGCAGAGCGTGTTTAATAAGCTCGATGCCTTTTTGAGGAACCAAACGCGCAATGCAGCCTACAATCGGGCGATGTTCTTCGGCTAAAAATAAGCGTTCTCTTAAGAAATTTTTTATGTAAGCTTTTTTATCTAGCGTATGACGATCTTTTTTGCTTTCTGGTGCTTCTCGAGGAGAATAATGTGTAGGAAGATAACGATCGATCTCAGGATTCCAATAGGAATAATCAATCCCATTCAAAATCCCTTTAAATTTGTTTTTGTATTTGTATAATGTTTTATCTAAACCGCGGCCTCCTAGAGGTGTGAGCACTTCTTTTGCATAATTAGGGGAGACGGTGGTGATATGATCTGCATAAATAATAGCCCCTTTTAATAGGTTGATAGCCTCTTTGTATTGAGCATCTTGCATTTTATCTGGCAGAAGATAATGCGAGCCGTTCAATCCTATATTATCAAGATCACTACTTGAGCAATGTCCTTGATATTCAATATTGTGGATAGTAAAAACGATTTTAGCCTCTTTAACACATTGGGGTCGATAAAGCTCATGATAGAGAGGGGCAATCACAGCTGTTTGCCAATCATGCAAGTGAATAATATGAGGAGATAGCTTTTCCTTGTCTATAAATTCTAAAGCCGCTCGCGAGAAATAAAGATAGCGCTCCATATCATCTGCGCAGCCATAAAAACAACCGCGGTGAAAGAAATGGGCGGGATGATGAGGCTCAATGAAATAGACTTTAAGATTTTCTACCCAGCCTTTCCAGATGGTATTGCGATGCCAAGTTCCTTTATAGAAAGAGGGAAGAGAATCATTATAGATAGCAAAATCGCGGATGCTTTCTGTATCCATGCAATCATATTTGGGAATAATAAGGTCAATATCATGTCCCTTGCATGAAAGTTCTCTGCTTAAACCTAGTAAGACATCTCCTAACCCACCAACTTTGGCAATGGGAGCTAGTTCAGAAGCAATATTGATAATATGCATAAATGTGTAAGGGCTCGTTTTATCTAGTTAAAATTTTTTTCCCCATCATAGGGGCAAGCCTAAAAAAAATACAGAAAATCTCTTGAAAGCTTTTTATATAGCCTTTGTATCTCATCGTTAAAGCATTATCTTGTAAAGTTTTTTCACATCTTGGCGCTTTCAAACGAAGGCGCGAAATATAGAATTTTTTTTGTAGGTTCTACTATAGTTTTTTTGCTAGGGGTAGGCAAATCCCCAATCGCCAGAAGGCTAGGGAAGTAAATAAAAAAAAGTCTAGGCATTTTTATAGATTAAATAAAGCTTGGCGTAGGCTTTTTCAGTAAGAAGAAAGAGAATAATCATGCTTGCTCACGCATGTGACGTAAGGGCAAGGTAGCTTGTAGATCGCTACTTAAACTTTAGAACCAGAAAATAAAAATTTAAGAGAACCTGTTCTAGGGCATTGAAGCTAACAAATAAACAAAAAAAATAAAAGGTGTTTGCTAAAAATCTTCCATTCCTGTAGCATATCAAACTTGATTATCGCGCTAAACAGTAATTGTACTGGGGTGTCGCCAAGCGGTAAGGCAGCGGTTTTTGGTACCGCCATGCGGAGGTTCGAATCCTTCCACCCCAAATCTAGTAAGTAGATAAATAGGTTAAATGATACCCACCGCCCCTAACTTTGTAGTCTTTGCCGGTACTTCTCATCCTGAACTATCCAAAGAAGTGGCAAAAAACTTAAAAGTTAAGCTAGGTAAGATTAGCATTCAACGTTTTCCTGACCAGGAAATTTTTCTGGAAGTTTTGGAAGATGTTAGCAATAAAGATGTGTATGTCATCCAATCATTAGCTTTTGCGCCCAATGAGTATTTAATGGAGCTTTTGATTATGGTAGACGCGCTGAAAAGAGCTTCAGCACGCCGCATCACAGCCGTTATTCCTTATTATGGGTATTGCCGGCAAGATCGTCAGGATAAGCCGCAGGTGCCTATTACTGCTAAGCTTGTCGCCGATCTTTTGCAAAAAGCGGGTGTTGCTTGCATAATTGCTGCAGATTTGCATGCAGGTCAAGTGCAGGGGTTTTTTGATATCCCTGTAATCAACCTTCAGTGCATGCCTCTCTTAGCAAAAGTTTTCAGGAAATTTGAGACTGATAAGCTAGTTGTTGTGACACCCGATGTAGGTAGCATCAAATTAGGGCGTGATTATGCTAATCATCTAAATGTTGGGTTTGCTGTTGTTAATAAACAAAGACTTAAAGCTGGTGAAGTGGAAGCTTTACAAGTGATAGGTGATGTTAAAGGAAAAGATGTACTTCTCGCTGATGATATGTGCTCCACGGGAGAAACATTAACATCAGCTGCGAAAGCGTGCCGAGAGAAGGGTGCTAAAAGAATTTGGGCGTCTATGACGCATGGTTTGTTTGTAGGGGAAGCTCTACCGCTTATCAACCAAAGTTGCATTGAAGCACTGATAACGACAAATACTGTCCCCTTCAAGGGTCTTGCAGAAAAAACCACAAAAAATGTGCATGTTGCCTCTGCAGCGCCTCTCTTTGCTCGAGCTATACTAAATCTCGCTACTTAAGAAGACATCCATAAAAGTTAATCAATATTTAAAAAGAGTATGCTTTTGAATTTAATACTCTTATTCTATCGGAGGCTACATGAAGCTAAACGTTACTAAAAGAACTGCAGGAAAGAAGAGTAGCTCCAAGCAACTTCGCCGTGCAGGTCAAGTTCCTGCTATTATTTATAAGCGTGGAAATGAACAAGCAGACAATATAGCGCTGAACATCAGCGAGTTTAATGCTCTCGGTCGACAAGTTCAACCAGGACGGCTATCAACAAATGTTTTTACCTTGGTAGATGAAAACGGTCAAGAACGACGCGCATTGCTCAAAGAGATCCAATATCATGTAACCAGATATGATGTACTTCATCTGGATTTTGAAGAATTGGTAGACGATGTACAGGTCAACGTAAAAGTGCCTATTGAGTGCACAGGTGTAGTAGATTGTGTAGGCATTAAATTAGGGGGCGTCTTACGTCAAGTCATTCGCTACTTAAAAGTACGCTGCTTGCCCAAAGATATACCCTCTGCTTTTGTTTTAGACATAAAGAATATGAATCAGCGAGAAACTCGTCGTTTGGCCGATTTGAATATCCCTGAAAGCATTAGACCTTTGGCTGATCTTAACGAAGTAGCAGTAGCTATAGTTAAACGTTGATAAGCCTTAACAGATAGGGATAGTAAGTCATCCAACATGCATCGCCTCTTTGTAGGACTAGGGAATCCAGGTAAAAAATATGAGCTGACACGGCACAATATTGGATTTATGGTTTTACAAGAGTTGGCTTTAAACCTGGGAGTGCAATTTAAAGAAAAGCCCCAGGTGCAGGGGTGGATAGCTAAAACTGCTTGGAAGGAAACGACAATACATCTATTGATGCCCACCACTTATATGAATGAAAGTGGTCAAGCAGTGCGTCGATATATGGATTATGTGAAGTTAGTACCAGATAACCTTGTTGTCATTGTGGATGATGTGGCATTACCGTATGGACACATGCGCCTAAGGACAGAAGGGGGAGCTGGCGGACACAATGGCTTAAAAAGCATAGAAGCTTATCTAGGTACGCAACGGTATGCTAGGTTAAGGATGGGGATAGGGTACCATGGAATGGGTAGCCTAGCTGACTATGTGCTGGATAATTTCACCCCTGAAGAGCAAAAAGTTCTTCCCACTTATGTCAAGCAAGCTGTTGATGTGCTTAAGCAGCTAGTGAATGAAAGCATCACTGAGGTGATGAAAACAGTTAATAAACAGCCTCAATAGAGGCTTGGAAGACCTAAATTTATACTGGTCAGGAGAAAACAATGAGTCAAAAACCTAAGAACCTTTACGAAGGAATGTATATCATCAGCGCTACCTTAAGTGATGATGCCCGTCACAAAGCGCTCGATAGAATTCAAAAAGGAATTACAGAGCGTGAAGGGTCAATTTTAAAAATTCACGATCAAGGTCGCCGCCGGTTGGCCTATGAAATTGATGGACATCGTGAAGGGCACTATTTCGTGATTTATTTTGAAGTAATTCCAGCAGCTATTTCCGAGCTTTGGCAGGAATATCATCTTAACGAAGATCTCGTTCGCTTTATCACACTCCAAGCGGATAAAGTTATGGAAAAAATTGAATTTAAACTTTTATTGGAAGAAAGCGCATAAGGAGCACAGATTATGAGAAATATGGGTCAAAGGTTCTCTGAGCCAGGCGATTTTCGTTCGAAGAAACGTAAACGTTGTCCATTTATAGCTGCTGGTGTTAAACATATCGACTATAAAGATATTAATACTCTCTCTCGCTTTATTACCGAAAGAGGTAAAATACTGCCAAGGCGCATTACAGGCGTTTCTGCATATTATCAGAAACATCTGACAAACGCGATTAAAAGAGCACGTCACATGGCCCTGTTGCCTTTTGTGGCAGAAGTTTAAAATTGAGGAGAACTAAATATGGCAAATAAATTGCTGTTGCTCAAGGACATCGAAACGCTGGGGCGTAGTGGAGATATTGTTGGGGTTAAACCAGGCTACGCACGTAATTTCCTACTGCCTCAAGGAATGGCAGTTGTTGCGGATAAGAAGGCTTTGCGTATGCAAGCTCGTCTGCAGGAAGAACGTCAGAAAAAAGCGGCTCTTGATCGCCAAGAATCCGATGAGCTTGCTGCTAAGCTGGAAGGCCAAAATATTACCACAATCGTTAAGGTAGATCATGAAGGACATATGTATGGTTCTGTAAGTACTGGAGATATTGCTGAGCTTTTAGAACAGCAGATGTCCATTACTTTGGACAAACGTACCCTTCAACTCAAGCATGCCATTAAGGTAATAGGCGTGCATAAAATTAGCGTAAAACTTAAAGAAGGCGTTCAAGCTTCTTTTAGTTTAACCATTGAACCTGAAGGTAAAGCTGCTCTTCCTAAGGAAGAAAGCATTACAAAGTCCAAGTAAAATTTAAGGTCTCTTGTAAAAACAGCTTACAAGAGACTTTTTGCTCTATTAAATATCTACTTTAAAATAGCAATAAGCCTTAAAACATTACTCCTATGCTCACTCTTTTAGCGCCAGCTAAAATTAATCTTTTTTTAAGGGTTCTAAACCGTCGCTCAGATGGATACCATAATCTGGCTTCCCTTATCCAAACTATTAACCTGCATGATACTCTTCATTTCGCTCTAGGAAGTCAAGATGTGCTCATGTGTGAACATCCTAGCCTTTCTAAAGATTCTTCCAATTTAATTACAGCAGCTACACATCTTTTTAGAAAGAAAACGGGCTTGAACTTTGGCTTAAAGGTCGTTCTAGAAAAAAATATTCCTATGCAATCAGGGCTAGGAGGCGGCAGTAGCAATGCCGCAACCACACTATGGGCTCTTAACCAATTGCATGGATTTCCTGTTCCTTTAGAGCAGCTAATAGAATGGTCGAGTGAAATAGGATCAGATGTTCCCTTTTTTCTATCTCAAGGAACAGCTTACTGTACAGGAAGGGGTGAAGTCGTTCGTTGCTTAGATCCTTTACCTATTCAGCGCTTGTGGATAGCCAAACCTTATGAGGGGCTATCCACTCCTCTTGTATTTAAGCAACTCGATTTAACTAAAATATCTTCCTATGATCCCGAAGTAGCGCTACAAAGCTTTTTTTCTAATCAGCCTTTTTATTTTAACGATTTAGAAGAGCCTGCTTTTGAATTAAAACCTTATTTGAAAACAGTTAAAGAAGAGCTGCTAAGAAGTGGATATGAGACGGTCTCAATGACTGGCAGCGGAACAGCTTTTTATTGTTTGGGCCGTGTGGCTCCTCCCATCATTCCTCAAGTTACCTTTTATCCTGCAACTTTCATCAATCGTCCTGCAGAGAGATGGTACCCTTTTGACTCTGCGCGCGATTAAATTTAGCTATTGATAGAAGGCGGGTCCCTTGGGTCTTTAATTAAATGAGTGAGGGTGTTTCAATCTATTCCTAGCTTTGCTAATATTTGCCTATTTGAATTTTAAGAAAATTATTAAATTCTATCCTTATAAAAGGTCCACTAAAGAGGTAGGGAAGGAGTAAATTTAGCTTGGACTAGAGAGAACCATTTGGGTAAAATTTTTAATCCTTTAAGTAAGATTTCATATGAAAGCATTTAGTGATCAGTACATTATCATCACAGGAGGAGCTGGATTTATTGGCTCGGGCGTAGTGCGCTATTTAAATGATCGAGGAATCTCTAATTTGATCCTGGTAGATGATCTAGGGGCCTCTGAGAAATGGAAAAATTTAGTGGGCAAATGTTTTATAGACATTTTAGATAAAAGTCAGCTGTTAACATGGATGGTAGGACGTGAAGATGCCATTAAAGCTTTTATTCACTTAGGGGCCTGCAGTAGCACCTTGGAAAGAAATGCCAGCTATCTTTTGGAAAATAATTACCGTTATAGTGTTAAGCTAGCTGAATATGCATTCACCCACGGCCAACGCTTTATCTATGCTTCTTCGGCTGCAACTTATGGGGATGGCACGCAAGGGTTTTTAGATAATGAGAATCAATTAGAGAGCCTGCAACCACTTAATATGTATGGCTATTCTAAGCATCTTTTTGATTTATGGTTAAAAAATCAAAGAGTTTTGAATAAAGTGGTAGGTCTAAAGTATTTTAATGTTTTTGGACCTAATGAAAATCACAAAGGCCAGATGGCTTCAGCCATTGTGCGCATGCTGCCTGCGGCACAACATGAAAATGTCGTCCGGCTTTTCAAATCTTCTGAACCAAGTAAATATCCTGATGGAGGGCAAAAACGTGACTTTGTCTACATTAAAGATGTGGCTCGCATGACTTGTGCTTTTCTTTTTAACAAAGTCAATGGAGTTTATAATATCGGTTCAGGAAATGCTAGTACTTGGAATGAGTTAGCTTCTTCTGTTTTTAAAGCTATTCATAAACCTGTTAAGATAGATTATGTAAATATGCCTGATGAGCTGGTAGGTAAATACCAGAATTATACATGTGCTGATATGACTAAAACACGCCAAGCTCTTCAGGAGCAGGCCACTTCCCTACCTTTAGAGGCTGCTGTGGAAGATTACATTTGTAACTACTTAATTCCCGGTAAAACATGGTAAGGTTGACAGGTCCTTTTAGCAGGCTAGGGGTGTGTAAAGTCCTGGTAGCCGGTGACCTCATGTTAGATACTTATACGATAGGAAAAGCCCTGCGTATTTCTCCTGAAGCTCCTGTAGCTATTATCCATGTGCAGCACGAAGAAAACCGTCCAGGGGGAGCAGGCAATGTCATGCTCAACCTGATATCTTTAGGGGCGGAGGTAGTAGCTGTTGGCCGGGTCGGTAATGATGTTTATGGGCAAGCTTTAAAAGAGCTGCTTTCCCAAGAGAAAATCGATGTCAAAGGGATTGTTACGCAATCGAGCTACTTTACCCCTGTTAAAAATCGTATCATTGCTGAAAATCAGCAAGTGGTGCGTGTAGACCATGAAAAGTTCATGAATTTGGAAGAGCAGCTTGAGCAACAAATTATTGATCATCTATCGGTTCTCTTTCAAGGGGTTCAGGTGGTGGCCTTATCGGATTATGGAAAAGGATTTTTAACTAACACTTTACTTAACGCTATCATTGAATATGCCAAGCGGCTGGGTATACCAGTGATCACCGACCCTAAAGGAACGGATTTTACTAAGTATATAGGTACGACCATGATTAAGCCCAATCTAACCGAGGCCTATTCTGCTGCAAATTTATCCTTAACCTCTACTCTTGAAAAAGTTGCTGAAAAGATTCTCCATCAAGTAGAAGCAGAGGTGCTTCTTATTACTCGCTCTGAGGCAGGAATTTCCATCTTTGAAAGAAAGGGAGAGCGTCAAGATTTCCCTGTGCGCGTGCATGAAGTCAAAGATGTGACGGGTGCAGGTGATACCGTTTTAGCTATGTTGGCCTATGCGATTGGAAACAAGCTTGCCTTAGCGGAAGCCGCTCAATTAGCGAACGTAGCAGCTGGAATTGCTATCGAACATTTAGGCTGTGCGCGCGTGACACTCAAGCAGCTAGCTAGCCGTCTGCTAAAATATGATGGAGAAAATAAGGTCTTCGATGAAGAACATATCTTTGCATTACAGCAAGCTCTAAAAGGGCAAAAAATTACGATTATCAATGTCTCTGGAGTGGAGGGTTTAACTTCTACTATCTTCCAGGCGATTAGGAAGATTGCGCAGCAGGATCATCTGAAGTTGCTTGTTTATATCCGTGATGAAAAGCCTTCAGAGGACTTTATCCATATTTTAGCTTCTTTACAAGAAGTAGAATTTATTATTCTAGCTACGAGCAGCTTAGATAACTTTTGCCAACTGCTTAAACCGCAAGAACTTCATTTGATTGAGAATGTATATGTGGGTTAAACGGAAAATAATCTGCCCTTTACCCTGTTTTATAGCCAGGATATCTTTCTTACCATCTGTCTGATATTTTAAAGCCTATTGCTAATAACACCATAGCCATAGGTAAATAATCTAAGCTAACCCCTGAAGAGTCTCTCTTTTTAAGAGAGCTTGGTCTGCCTAGGCTTCAAATTTAGTAAAGTTAAATAAATTTTGCCGTTTAGCTGAATTTCATCCTGAATAACACAGGCACTCCACCCTGGTGACAAGGAAGATTTTAGTAAAATTTATACTCATTAAGCTACTCCCATTGATGCAAGGTTTTTTTGCTATCGTTCATAATAGGCTTTAGAAAAACTTAAGTCCATATATCTAACTCTCTGAAAGTTACCTCTCTACTTAATGAGAGGAATTTTATAAAGTAAGGGATTACATAAGAAGTAGCTTGAAAGCGTATAATTTAAGAAACAAAATCTATTTGTTCATCCTAATTCTCTAATTTCTTATTTGCTTGCTAGAGAAAAATTTATGGAGTAAAATCATTATCAACCCTTGTTCTTAACATATTATCCATGCCACTCTTCACTAAAGAAAGCCTTGAAAATCTCCGTCAAAGAATAGATATTGTCGATGTCTTGAATGCCCACCTTGATCTTAAGCGTGCCGGGGCCGCCTATAAAGGGCTATGTCCCTTTCACGATGAAAAAACACCTTCCTTTATGATTCAGCGGGGAGATACCCATTATCATTGCTTCGGATGTGGAGCGCATGGCGACGCCATCCAGTTCTTAATGGCGCATCTTAAAATGAGTTTTTCTGAAGCCGTTGAAAGCTTAGCTGAGCGTTTTCATGTGCCTTTAGAAATTATGGAGGAGGCCGAATCTAATAAAGGCCCTAGTAAGACTCTCTTAAAAGAAGCCCTTGAGCAGGCTTGCCATTTTTATCATTTCTATCTTCTTCATACTCCGGAAGGCCATGAAGTGTTACATTACTTATATAAAAGGGGACTGGACCTTGATTTTATTAGACGTTTTCAGATTGGGTTAGCTCCCAAAGTTCCTGGATATTTTCGCCAAGTTATGCATGCAAAGTTTATCAAGGATGAGATTTTACGCACGGTAGGATTGATAGCAGAGGGTAAGGAAGGCCGTTGGCGTGATTTCTTTTCGGATAGAATTACTTTCCCTATTCGTGATGCGGCAGGAGCAGTGATTGGATTCTCTGCCCGAAAATATAAGGAGCAAACTTTTGGAGGTAAATATATTAATACCCCTGAAACTAGCCTTTTTAAAAAATCTCGCGTTCTTTTTGGATTAAATTATTGTCGTAGACGTCTTGCTAAAGAAGGGCGAGTAATTATTGTAGAAGGCCAAATTGATGCATTGCGCCTGATCCAAGAAGGCTTTAACTTTACAGTTGCAGGGCAAGGTACCGCTTTTGGAGAGGGGCATGCCAAAGAACTGTTGATGCTAGGCATAAATTTAGTTTACTTAGCATTGGATGGAGATAGTGCAGGGCAAGAGGCGAGTGTAAAGATTGGAGATCTTTTCCAGCGCGAAGGGGTAGAAGTCCGAATTGCTCAGATGCCTAAAGGATTAGATCCCGATGTTTTTTTAAGGGAAAAAGGGCCTGAAGCTTTTTTGAAGCTACTGGAAACAAGTTCAGATTATCTAGATTTTCTTGTTAAGCATTACTCCCAACAGTATGATTTACGTTCACCTGCTGCCAAGCATCAGTGTATCGAGAGAATTGCCAAGCAGATTCGTCAATGGGATCAACCTGTATTAGTGCAAGAAAGCTTACGTAAGTTAGCTCATTTGATGCAAGTTCCTGAAAATACACTCTTGCTTGAACAAATTCATACACCTAATTTGTATATTAAAAAAGCAGCAAATATTGGATTACAAACTATTGATCCAGATCGTATTTTAGAAATGGACTTGCTGCGTTGGCTGCTTATGATGCCAGAGGAGCGCACTCGTCTTTTAAAACTTGCCCAAGAGAATCTAAAACCCTCAGATTTTCGTGTACCTATCTGTCAAAAAATGTATTTAGCCTTGTTGGATGCATGCCAAAAGAATGAATTTATTGATGTCATTTCTCTTGTTTTAAAAACAGATGATTTGGAAAGTCAATTGATAATCTCTGATCTGCTTGAAAAGAAAATTAATAAGGAGAAAGCCGAATCTAATTTTGTGGAAACTTTGCAAAAGATTTTAACGCGAAATTGGATGGGTACTTGCGAACTTATTAAAATGAAAATTCAAAGTGGTCAATGTACGGATGATGAAGTTTTGGAATTAGTCAAAGAATATAATACGCTTAGAAAAAGCCTTCCCAAAGTGAATGTTTCTTTTTAAAAATGCCTTTTTTTGAGGAAACTTAGAGTAGGATAAAAGCTTTAAAAAATTAAACCTTTTTTAATAGAGCTTACTATAAATGCATTCTTCTACCTCTATCCTCGCTACAGCCTATCTGCCTAATGAAGTTCTCATAAATATTTAATGCCAGTTATAGGATAGCCAAGTGTAAAAAGATAACTTAAGCTTGGAATAAATCTTAAACTATTTGTTTAGAAAGTTTTTTTTGTTTTCTAAAAAAAACCAAGAGATCTAAAGAAATGGTCCCTAGATCTCTCGGATTTTAGCTACCTATTATCTATCATCAATGAGTACCTATTACCAGGTAACTGTTACGCCTCCAGCAAGGTTCCAGGCAGAAAAACGATCCCACACTTCACCAGAAAACTCAACATAGCCTTGCCAGCAGTTATAAAAGGTTTTAGCAATATTAACGGAACCTTCAAAACCACTAGTTTTTTGGTGAACGCCTTTGATTCTAAATTGTGAGCCTAGGTTTTTAAAATGGGCTTGAAAACGTTCTTGTAACAAGTTAAAGCGATATTTCCAGGCTGCATCGGCATTTAAATGAAGCTCCCACCAAGGAAGATTAGTACTTAAGTGTGTTCCTAAATAACCTACAGAGGCACTGATGTTTTTGCCGCGCACATGTAAGTTGAGTGATTGAGCACCATGTTCGCTGAGAGCATGGCGACGGTAAGAAGCATGTTCTAGCCGTGCGAAAGGCTGTACATAGAAGTTTTCGTAACCTAAATTTAAACCAAGCTCTGTAAAAGAGGTCCATTCGCTGACTCTAGCTTTTCCTTTAGCTTTTCTCGTAAGGTTACCCACATCAATAGAGCGTTTGACTCTTACGCAGTCGGCACCAAGAATGGTTCCCGAAAAAGAATAGAAGTGGGGATTATTCCACATGTAATAAATAGCTCCTTGCCAATTATTACCTTTACCATGCCCATTTTGCTTAAAATGAATATGGTCTTTTTCATAAGAACCGGCAATACCAACAGTTAACCAAGAGTTTAAAAAATTAAGATTCAATGGCTTTTGAGCACCAAAGGTAATATTGAAATTATCCATTCTATAGCCCTTAGCCCCATGAGAGTTGTGTAGACGGCTCTGTCCTCCTCCTACAGCTCCCCACGCTCTATATTCATCACAGTTCTCTCCACATTGTAAGCCTAAGCTATCATTGAGGATAGGCTGGTACATCCTACGAATAAATGTCTGGGAAGCTGTTTGATTGGGCTGAATTAAATTAGCATATTGCTCGCCTGATAAATCATTGAGAGCTTCCCTTTGTTCTTTAGAAGAAAGATTAGAGAGGTTATTAATTACCAGCGCTTCATCGGCAGATACTGTAGTAGTGGAGCTCCATTGCTGAGCAACATGTCTCTCATTGTAGGTGGAGGCAGAAAATGAGGCACTCATCAAATTGCCCAAAGGGCAAACTAAAGTACAACTACTCAAGCAAATTGTTAAAAGGGTTTTTAAATTATTTTTCATATGCATGTCCTATGCGGGTTGATAATGGAAAAACTCACTGATAGATTTTTTTTAAATTTATCTCAAGAAAAAATTGATAAAGAGGGGGATGAGAGTTGATTTGCTTTATTTGCTTTCTTAGCTTTAAGATTAGCGTGAAGTGCTATTTTCTTAATAAATAATTTAAGGAAGAAAACGATTTTTATCCTGTTCTTTTGGAAGCAAGCAGCTATTTTGCAAGAAAAAACGTTGGCGATTTTGGGCTATTAATCGATACATCCAGTTATATAAAAAAGAAGGAAGAAAGGAAATCCAGCCAATAAGCCTCCATCTTCCGCCTAATAACCATAAAACTTGCAAAGCAGCTTGCCCCAATAAATAAACTTCTTTTTGAGAGGAAGTGTAATTTTTAAGAAGAATTAAAGAATTTGCTGTTTGAACCTTTCTAGGCAGAGTTCCTAGCAGCTTTTTTGCCGTTAAGCCTTGTAAAGGTGCAAAGAGGAGTTGCTGCTTGGTATCATATTTTATAAGAAAATATACAATATGGCTGCAGAGGCCACAGGTGCCATCATAAAAGATTAAATGTTTATCCATGCTATTTTTTTACATTCATCGATTAAGAAAGACAAAATAAAGCTCTAGGAGCTAGCTACCAAAACTCTACGAGCTAAGTTACCAAAGCTCTAGGAGCTAGCTATCTAAGTATAAGTTTAATATTAACAAATGTGTTTCATGAGGAAAAATTTATCAAGTAAAAATATTAATCATGTTTGCAGTGATCGGGCCTTCAAGCATCTGCTTGGTAATTAGCGTGCTTGCAAGCAGCAAGCTCGCTAGGAGGGCAAAATCCTAAACATGCTCAAGATAAAGTGAAGCTTAAGAAAGGAGTGTTTTTTATAATATCTTTAATTCCCTCTTTAAAGTCCTTATCTTTGAGCCTTTCTTTAAGGAATACCCTAAAGCCTAGCCTGTATTCAACAGGATAATCCAAATTGCTATTCTTTTACGCTTTTCTTCATGAAAAGAATTTAAGTTGCTGTCTCTGGATGGAAAATTGCGAAAAATAGGAAAAGTTTTTAATTAATCCTATCCGCATAAGCAATAAGCTAGCCATATTCATGGAGGCCCTCTTAACTGGCTTTTATCCTTAGGGAGTTTTGAGCAAATAAGCCTCTTCAAATGCTTTTCCCACAATCGATTGGGCTTCATTTAATATTTGCTCTAAATGCTCTTGACCTCGAAAGCTTTCTCCATAAATCTTGTAAATGTCTTCTGTTCCTGAAGGGCGAGCAGCAAACCACCCATTCTCGGTGATAACCTTTACTCCTCCTATGGCAGCACTGTTTCCTGCGGCATGAGTAAAGATACCCTGGATAGCTTCGCCTGCTATTTCCTTTGCTTGTATCTGCAAGGCAGAAAAGCTTTTTAATATTTGTCTTTGCTTAAGGCTGGCAGGTGCTTCTACTCTATCATAAGCAGGGTTGCCAAATTCGCGGGTTAAATCCTGATAAATTTCGCCAGGGTCTTTGCCTTGTTGGGCTGTCATTTCAGCAGCTAATAAGGACAAGATAATCCCATCTTTATCCGTCGTCCAGGTTTTACCATCTAAACGAGCAAAAGAGGCGCCAGCACTTTCTTCGCCACAAAAACTTAAAGATTCATTAAGAAGCCCCTCGACAAACCATTTAAACCCTACCGGTACCTCATAAATTTTTCGATTTAATTGAGTGGCCACACGATCGATCATTTGGCTGCTGACGAGCGTTTTGCCTATTGCCGCTTCGGGATTCCATAAAGGCCGATGTTGAAAAAGATAAAAGATGGCGGCAGAGAGGTAATGATTAGGGGGCAGTAAGCCTGAACTTTTAGTGACAATGCCATGTCTATCGTGATCTGTATCGCAGGCAAAAGCAATATCAAAGCGATTTTTTAGATTGATTAGCCCTTGCATAGCATAGGCTGAAGAGGGATCCATACGAATTTGACCGTCCCAGTCTAGAGTCATAAATTGGAAAGTTGGATCAATTGTTTTGTTGACTAGGGTAAGGTTTAGCTTGTAACGCTCTGCTATAGGTTCCCAATAATGAATTCCCGCTCCACCTAGCGGATCTACTCCCAATTTTATTTGGGATTTTTGAATAATCTCCATATTGATTACATCCTTAAGATCGCTAACGTAGGCTTCAAGATAGTTATAGCGCTTAGTGGTAGACAAGGTTAAGGCTTTTTCATAGGGAATTCTTTTAAGGTCTCTTAGCTCATGGCGCATTAGCTCATTGGCTTTTGTTTCAATCCATTGGGTAATATGAAGGTCAGCGGGTCCTCCGCTAGGGGGATTATATTTGATGCCACCTTGACTAGGGGGATTATGGGAAGGGGTAATGACGATACCATCGGCTAAATTTTTGGTGCGATGGCGGTTATAAGAAACTATAGCATGGGAGATAACGGGCGTAGGTGTATACTCTTCTCCTTCAGCTAACAAAATTTCTATTCCATTGGCTGCTAATACTTCTAGAGCACTCATTAAAGCTGGCTTAGAAAGCGCATGCGTATCCATACCCAGAAATAGAGGACCATCAATCCCTTGTTGTTTACGATACTGGCAAATCGCTTGGCTAATAGCTAGGATATGATGTTCATTGAAGCTTTTTTGTAATGCAGAACCACGATGGCCCGATGTTCCAAAAGCTACCTGCTGAGCTGTATCTAGTGGATCGGGCTTTTCAGCGTAATAAGCTGTGATAAGTTGGGGTATATTTACAAGTTTATCAGAAGGACTGATTTTTCCGGCTAGTGGACTGACTCTCATTATTTCCTCTTCATATTGTATGATAGCATGTTAGCTTAAAATTATATTAGGCCCTGCATGAAATTCCTTATTACGGAAAGGTTTTTAATTTTAACTCGCACCAATAAAATAGTTTATTAGCTTTTTAACCTTCTTTGTTTAAAGGATTCTCCAGGCGACTTATGGGTGCCATCTTTGAAGCTTAATATGTGTTTTAAAATATTTTATGTACATAAAATTTATAGGTAACCTTGCTAAAATGTCAAGATGTTGATAAGGTCTGTTCAGAATAAAAAGCAACCATATCTGCTAAAAAGATAAAGATTCTACAAATTTTTTTTGCGTTAACTTGAAGAATACAGAAAGCTTACCAAAGGAGCCTCTATGAAAAATGCATCCAACCCTGTCCCCTCCACCCTGGCAGTACCCATTCATCTCCAAGCGGAAGCAAGTCATAAAATTTCTCAAGTTCTCAATCCCTTAATTGCGGATGCTTTTGCTTTATATGTAAAAACAAAAAGCTATCATTGGCATATGTTTGGCCCCCACTTTCGCGATTATCATCTCTTAATGGATGAGCAAGCCGAGCAAATCTTTGCGATGATCGATGCGCTTGCAGAAAGGGTACGCAAGCTTGGAGCTCTTACCATTCACTCTATCAAACAGATTAGCCAATTGCAAAATGTGCAAGATGATGACGAGCCATGCATTGAAGCCCTCCAGATGCTTAAGCGTTTAGAAGAGGAAAATAGAAACTTAGCTGCTCGCATGCTTGCTGTCCATAAAGTTTGTCAAGAGTATCAAGATGTGGCTACCACTAGTATTCTTGAAGTTTATATCGACGAAGCCGAGCGGCGAGCCTGGTTTCTTTTCGAAACCCAGCAGAGCTAAATCTTTTGTTGCTCAGGGCTTAAAATACCGCAAGCTGGGCGATCTATTGACCTAGATCTTCAAAAAAGCTTCATTTCTTGGCTTTGGTGCTTTCTTCTTAAAAAAGGATTTAAAGCTGGTTGATTTTTTTGCATAGAAAATCCTAAAAGGCAAGGAAAAGCCTTTTGAAGATTCCAGGAATAAGCTCCTAACTTAAGGTAGAAACTAATGAGTAAGACTTAAAGGGGATAAAAATGTTTCATCTGCTTGGATTTCTTTAATCTATTCATAGCAAACTATCAAAAAAAAGTTGATTTGAATTCGGAAATAAAAGATTTATTGTTCATTCTTTCATTTATCTAGACAAAGTGACTCGGCTCAGATAAAAGGATAAAGAAAAATTTGAATAAATAGATAGGGGTGCCAGCAAAGTAGCTGGTGTCTATTATCTTTTTAGGGATTGGAAAAGATGAGCAAAATCTACAAATTAGCCTTTTTTATTGTTTCTCTTCTTGCCCTCTTCCTCGTAGTAGGATGGTTTGTGCACAATAGCGATATCGCTGTGCTCAATCCCAAAGGAGCGATCGCTCAAAGAGAACTGGACTTAATCATTCAAGCTACTCTTCTGATGTTGATTGTGGTTATTCCAGTATTTATCCTGATGATTGCTATTGCTTGCCGCTATAGAGCGAGCAACTCAAAAGCAAAATATGCACCCGATTGGGATCATAGCCATCTTGTTGAGTTTATCTGGTGGGCAATTCCTTTTGTAATTGTTCTGGTCCTTTCGGTTATCACTTGGAAAAGCAGTTTTGAATTAGATCCTTTCAAGCCGATACAGGCCAGCACTAAGCCTCTGACTATACAAGCTGTAGCTCTACAGTGGAAATGGTTATTTATCTATCCCGAGCAAAAAATTGCTACGGTGAATTTTCTTCAGTTTCCCAAAGACACACCCCTTAATTTTGAAGTCACTGCCGACGCTCCTATGAATTCATTTTGGATCCCGCAACTGGGCGGGCAAGTGTATGCGATGCCCGGCATGAAAGCAAAGCTGCATCTTATAGCGCATGAACTAGGAAGCTTTAGAGGCTCTTCTGCGAACTTTAGTGGAGAAGGGTTTGCTGGCATGAAATTTACGGCTGAAGCCACTTCATCCGAAGATTTCGAGCAATGGGTAGAAAAGGTAAAGCAATCACCTAAGCAACTTAGCTTAAACGAGTATAAAAAATTAATCCTGCCTACTCAAAATTCCTCTTTAGACACCTATATTTTGCAAAAAGAAAATTTGTTTGATTGGATCATTATGAGCTACATGATGCCCATGGACTCACATTCAAGCAAAAGCGACGCCTCTTTAGAATAATTAGTAAGTATTTGATCTTAATCCATACAGGGAAATGACATGTTTGGAAAATTAAACCTTGAAGCTTTCAAGCACGACCCCATTGAAAGTGGTGCGGGTATAGGCATGGCTATAGCTGGCTTAATGATTGTTGCTCTCTTATTTTATTTCCGCCGGTGGAAATGGCTCTGGAATGAATGGTTAACATCCCTGGACCATAAGAAAATTGGCATGATGTATATCATCGTTTCTCTTTTAATGTTATTCAAAGGCGTGGTAGATGCTTTGATGTTACGAGCTCAACAGATACTCGCGGTAGGGGAATCGCAGGGCTTTTTAACCTCTTCCCATTTTCAGCAAGTATTCTCTGCTCACGGTACCACCATGATTTTCTTTGTGAGTATGGGAGCTGTGTTCGGCTTGTTGAACTTAATCGTGCCTTTACAGATAGGCGCTCGGGATGTGGCTTTTCCTTTTATGAATTCCTTGAGCTTTTGGCTGTTCGCAGCAGGTGCATTTTTGGTCAATCTTTCCCTTGTTATAGGAAATTTTTCTGCGACAGGGTGGTTAGCTTATCCGCCTCTTTCAAGTCTACAATACAGCCCTGATGTAGGCGTGGATTACTGGATATGGAGTATACAGATTGCTGGTATGGGCAGCTTGCTCTCGGGAATTAATTTCTTAGTGACTATTTTAAAGATGCGTTGCCCTGGCATGACGCTGATGAAAATGCCTTTATTTACCTGGAGTGCTTTAAATAGCATGGTTTTAGTCATTTTTGCTTTCCCTATCTTAACAGCCACCCTGGTCATGTTGAGCTTAGATCGTACCTTAGGAACCCATTTTTTCACGGCAGATTTTGGAGGCAATCCTATGATGTATATCAACCTCATCTGGGCCTGGGGGCATCCCGAAGTTTATATTCTCATGTTGCCAGGTTTTGGAATTTTTTCAGAAGTTGTGGCAACTTTTTCACATAAGCGCTTATTCGGTTATACCTCCATGGTATGGGCGCTAGCTTCGATTACTTTTCTGTCTTTTATCGTGTGGCTCCACCACTTTTTTACGATGGGAGCAGGAGCCAATGTTAATGCTTTCTTTGGCATTATGACCATGCTTGTTGCCATTCCCACGGGCGTAAAAATCTTTAACTGGCTATTTACTATGTGTAGAGGACGTATTCAATTTTCACGGCCTATGCTTTGGTTTTTGGGTTTCGTAGTCGTTTTTACGAGTGGAGGCATGACAGGGGTGTTAATGTCTGTGCCTGCAGCTGATTTCCAAGTGCATAATAGCTTATTTTTAGTAGCCCATTTTCATTCCATGGTCATTGGAGGCGTTTTATTTGCTTTTTTTGCCGGCCTTGCTTATTGGCTTCCTAAGTTTTTAGGATTCAAATTGCATGAAAAGCTGGGAAGATATGCCTTTTGGTGTTGGATTATAGGTTTTTTCCTAGCCTTCATGCCACTCTATCTCATTGGCTTAATGGGGGCTACCCGCCGTTTAAATCATTATGAGGAGGCCACCGGCTGGCATCCCTTATTTGTGCTTGCCGGGGTAGGCGTTTGCATCATTATTGGTGGTGCTTTCCTCCAGTTTTTACAACTTATTGTAGGTGTGATCCAGCGTAAACAAAATAAGGTGGGTAACGACCCCTGGAATGGTAGAACACTGGAATGGTCCACTTCCTCTCCTCCACCCATTTATAATTTTGCTATTATCCCTGAGGTGAACGAGCGCGATCCTTATTGGGCTAAAAAACAGGCGCATGTGCTGGATGCAAAAAAACCTTGTTATCAAGCTATTCATCTGCCTAAAAACTCTGCTATGGGTATCTATGTGGCTAGCTTTAGCCTCCTCTTTGGCTTTGCAGTCATTTGGCATATTTGGTGGCTTGCTCTCTTGAGCTTGCTAGGTACTATAGTAGGCACCATTATACGTCTCTTAGATGATAATACCGACTACTACCTATCAGCCGCAGAGGTAGAAAAAATAGAGGCAGAACATGCCAGGAGTAGGGGATAGCTATGACAGATTTAACTACGCTTTCATCCATCCATCATGCGGACTCTTCTCCAACCACCTCTGCTAAAACGCTGTTTGGCTTTTGGATCTACTTAATGACCGACTGCATTTTGTTTGCCACCTTTTTTGCCACATATGCCGTGCTGCACAATAGTACGTATGGTGGGCCTTCTGCTGGCCAAGTGTTTAGCCCTGCTTTTGCTTTGATAGAAACTCTTATCTTATTAACGAGCAGCTTTACCTGCGGATTGGTTATGTTAGCGGCTCATCGCCAAGAAAAAAATAGGGCGTTAAGCTATTTAAGCTTAACATTTTTATTAGGGCTTTCCTTTTTAACCCTGGAAATAATGGAATTTAACTATCTTATCCAGGAGGGAAATAGCTGGCAAAAAAGTGCTTTTCTATCGGCCTACTTCACCTTAGTTAGCACGCATGGCTTGCATATTCTAGCAGGCTTACTATGGATAGGAGTCCTTGGAATGCAATTTTTGTCACGGGGTTTGAGCGCAAATACGCTTAGACGATTAGCTTGCTTTAGCATGTTTTGGCATTTTTTAGATATTATATGGATTTTTATCTTTACCTTTGTCTACTTAATGGGAGCCCACTAACATGAAAGATAATCTTTATCCTATAAAAACTTCGCAAGCTTCTAGGCATGGAAGCTTTAAATCCTATGGAGTGGGCTTTGCTTTATCCATCGTATTGACTTTAGCGGCCTATATAATTGTCCAGGAACATTTATTTAGCGGTAAGATTTTAGCTCTTGCCCTGGTTAGCTTAGGGGTCATGCAAGCTTTAATTCAGCTTTTATTTTTTCTTCATCTTAAAGAAGAGGCCAAGCCCCGCTGGAACCTAGTGGCTTTAACTTTTATGATAGCTGTGATTGCCATTTTAGTAGTCGGTTCGCTATGGATTATGAATGATTTAGATGAAAGGCTGATGTCTATGCAAGAGATGTTTCACCCCAGCGAATAGGAAATATGGCTACCACCTCAAGGATTAAATCATAAGGCTATTTAAGACGATGATCATTAAAACTTATTATATGTTGACTAAACCTGGTATCATAGCAGGTAATGCGGTAACAACTTTTGGTGGCTTTATGCTTGCCTCAAAAGGGCCTTTTAACTTCTGGCTGTTCTGCTGGACTCTGATAGGTCTATCTTTAGTGATTGCCTCGGCATGCGTGTTTAACAACTATATGGATCGAGAGATAGATAAGAAGATGGCGAGGACTAAAAATCGAGCGCTTGTTAGGGGGCTAGTCTCTGAAAAAAGCGCGCTCATATATGGTACTTTGCTGGGTTTGTTAGGAATGGGCGTGTTAGCTTTGTATGCTAATTTTTTAACAGCTATGATAGCTCTAGCAGGTTTTTTATTTTATGTCGTCGTGTATGGCCTATGGAAATATAGATCTTCTTATGGCACGGTGATAGGAAGCCTAGCAGGAGGTGTCCCTCCCGTGGTAGGTTATTGCGCGGTCAGCAATCAATTAGACTTAGGTGCTTTCCTCCTATTTACCATTATGGTCCTATGGCAAATGCCCCATTTCTTTGCGATTACTCTCTATCGCCTAGAGGATTATGCTGCCGCCTCCATCCCAGTTTTACCGCTTGAAAAGGGTATATACACAACCAAGATACAAATGTGGCTATATATCATGGCTTTTATCGTGGCGACTGTCATGTTAACGTTCATGGGGTATACCGGCTATGCCTATTTAACCGTGGCTGTCCTGATGGGGTTAATGTGGTATGTATTATGTTTAAAAGGTTTTAAAAGTGATAATGACAAGCAATGGGCCCGCCAAATGTTTTTATTTTCAATTGTAGTGATTATGGTCGAATGTTTCATGATGGCTATCGATAGGGTTTAAAAAGAATCAGGTGGTTGGCTAATCAACCTAATGTCTTTACTTTGCCGCCTATTAAAAAAGCTCAAGGATTAAGAGAATAATTTTCGTAGCATTTTTTCACTAGCAAGCGGCATGGACAGATAGACAGTATCAAATTTATAAAGGGGAATTAAAAAAAACCATCCCTCTTTACGAAAAAGACCTGTGATTGAAGCAGTAAACGACAATTAAAAATATTTCCCAACTTAAATATATTTGTTTTAAGATGGGTAGGGAATTTTCTAGTCAATTGCGGGCAAAAATAGCAGCGTAATTGCTACCAACCACAAGAGCCTTCGTTAAGGTTTACTGGCTAAGAAGATTGCTCCTTGAGTGCCATCAAAAACACCACTTCATGTTCTGCTTCAGAAGCTTGCTTAAGCTTGCCTATATAAGAGAAAAAAGCCGTGCAAGCTGTCGATTAAGCAAGAAATAGAAAAAAATTAGCCAGTAATCCTTCATCCTTTATATCTAAATCGAATTTCAAATTTTTTGCTGTTGTTATAATCAAATTTCTGTATTTTTTATTCAGTATAAAAATATACCGGATAGCACCCCGGAGAAACAAATAATTAATCTTATAGTTAGGTTTTAATCGATGGAAAATGCAAGTAACATCCCTTTTCATGGAATGAATATTCATCAGATTCGTTCTCCAAAAACGCTATTAGAAACAGTGCAAGCGACCAAGAAATTCATCGATAAAATTGTGAGGGTTTACAATCAGAAAAAAATTAAAGATAACAACAGCAATCAAATCTATAAAGAGATAAAACTTAAGTGGAATTCAGAAGCCTATAATGGCTTTCATGCCCGTCTATTCTTATCTAAACGCCCGACGCAATCTAAGTTTGCGCAATGGGTAACCATGATGAATACAGACTCTGATGAGAAATTTCAGGGAGAAAATATTCATTTCGTGTTCTTTACTTATTGTGAGGTAAAAAAAGCTAAATCCATGGTGAAAAAAATTAAAGTTGAGAACACCACGCAAAAAGTTAAGCAGGCTTGGGAACTATTTGCATTGACAACAAATGACGGCTGGCAGGTAGTCAAATCATATGCAGACTTTCAAGCTCCTATTAAATGGGCTTTACGCGTCATGGATCCTAAACTCACCTCTACAGAAACTAAATCTCTCGCTGGGCACCAAGATTCTTCAACAGAAACTTACCATCAAGAATATGCCTTAAAAGAACATGAAACGGCAACAGTATGGCACTATTTTAAAGGATTTGGAACCCATTTTAAGCTGGGATCCTCACTCTATAATCCCGAATATAAGCTCTCAGCATTTACTCAACCAAAATCTAAAAAAGGCCTTAAAAAGGAAAAGGTGAGTAAGATTTCTGTTGATGTAGGTGTTGGTAGAATTATTATTGGATCTTCGATGACGATGCAACAACATATAGAAATTCTTAAGCATCTAGCGTGTATTTCTCGGGGTGACGATACGTATCGCTCAGAGGAAAATAAACAGGTAAAAGAAGAGGATGATACTGCTTTTCGTTATTTAGAGAATATTCAGAATGTAGAGGAGGCTTTAGTGCCTACCTTGAATAATGCTCTTTTGATATTAGTTTGGGAATATTATAAAAACAAACAGCCGATAGGAGAACTTTATTTCGTTCATCGCTATTATAAAGATTTCTACAGGTCGGGTGAATTTACCTTAATGTATGAAAAAGAGAATAAGATAAGTTATCAGTATCGTCCTTCATTAAATGAAATTTTAGAAACTTTACGTTTTCTGTTCGGTCAAATTGCTACTTTCGAAGAGTTTGCAACTAAATTTAGTAGAGTTAAGCTTAAGTTCAATCGAAAAAACCCTTATTTTGCACTAAAAGAATTCATTCATGGAGAAATGCGCTATAAGGGAAATGTTTTTTTTCGTATCGATGGACTTTGGTTGCAGATAAAAGCGGATCATTTAGCTGTTTTACAACGTGCTTTTTATATTTTAATTGATAAACATCTGATTGACACAAAAGATCCCCAAGCTAGTGGGCAATTGGGGAAGCCATGGCTTGCTAAAAAAGAGTGGGCCACATTTACAGCTGAATTGGCTTTAGAAAAGACTGAAGTGCAAGAAAAACAGCTAAAAAATTATTTAGAAGAGCTATGCAAAAGAGAATTTTGCTTTATCAATGAAAAGGGGGTTGTAATCTATCCTACTCCAACGCGTTGTCTCTTAGAAAATGAGGGAATGCCGGCAAATTTTACAAAAGCTGTTTCTAAAAATTGGGAGGGACTCAGCCTCCTGCTGACTGACAAGAAGGACAGAAAAGAGGTCCTAAAACCACAGGAATTAGGCGTTTTTTTTAGTAAAAAAAATAGTGAAGAATATGCAAAGGATCTATTTAAACTTTTACAGAAGAAATATCCTGTTTTAAGCCGTTTGTCGGGAAATGCTAAAAAGATATGTATTTTAAGAGAAGATGGCACTCCTACTCTTTCTGATTTAAGTGCATTTATTTTTAAGGGAATAAATCTTAAGAATAATAAGAAGGCAATCGGAAAGCTTTTAACGGAAAAAATGAAGAATAATCATGCTTGCGAGATAAATGATTTTAAAGAACGTTTGAATATAAAGGAGCGATTTGCTAAAGCTATTTTCAAAGAGCTAAGTAAGCCAATACCCATGCCTGAACAAAAACTTTATGGATCTCGCTACTTAATGCAGGGGCCTTTACCTGCATATTTTGAAGCATCCGAGCCGCTTATCGATTTTTTAAATGAGCAGCATAATAACTACAAGTTGGTTTTGCAAGAAGAGGGATATAATCGACTTTATTTGGAGACGCCTGGTTTTCTAGTCTGTGATCAGGTCTACGCAGGGAAAAGGGAAAAGGTGGAACTCTTTGACCTACTAAAATTTGGTAAGGACGAGGAGGATCTTTACCTTTATCATGTTAAGGAAGGCTTTGCCCAACCCACCCGTATTGCTTGTGCGCAAATACGTGAAGCTGCAATCAATGTTTTGAATGCGCGTGTTGGAAAAGCGGAAATGTTGCGTAAACTTTATTATCAAGTAATAGATGTCAAAGATGCGAGTCCTTTTCGCCAAAAATTGAAGAAATCATTCAAGGCATTACCTCTCGTTGAAAATGAAAATGATCCTTCCGATCGATTCGTACAGTTATTTAAAAGGGATTTAAATAAAATCTGCTTTGTCTACGCTTTTATTGATAGTGCTGAGGGGGCGGAGCGTTTTTTAATCGATGAGAAAAATCCTGGATATGAGTTTAGAAAAGAAGATTTTGATAAACTTTCTTCACAAAAAAGCTCTAGTTCCACAAAGCTTTATAAATTTTTAAAGAGCCAAGAATACCTAGATAAGTACGGTCGTGTGGGTGATAAATTCTTGCGCCTTATAAAAGAGGAATTTTGTGCGGAGATGTTAGAAGGGGGATGGTCACATAAGATTGCGGGAAAGGTCTATGAAAGGGTTCATCAGCAACTTTCTCAATTTGACTCTATGGTCGCTAAAATTGAGTTATTGCATTTAGAGGAGTTCCTAAAACTTAAGGGATTCGGCTTTAAGATTTGCCAAATTCCTCGCAGTGCGAATATAGATGTTTCAAAACCTGGCTTTTTCCAATGGTCTTCTCTTTCACAAAAGAAGTGGAGAGCAGCAAGTTTACCTTTAGACGCTTCATTCAAATATGAAGACCAGGTATATCATCGCTCGGAAAAGGCTATAAATCTACTTGGAGTACTGGCTAGCTTATTCGAGCTAAGTATGGAACAGGTTAATGAAAAGGAGCTGCGCTTGAAGATGTGTAAGTTGTTTTTGAAAAAAAAATCGGCTGATCGTAAAATTTTTCTTGACTACTTCTCTAAACTTTCCGAAAAGTTTAAGAATAAATCCAAAACTGAAATTAATTCCTTTTCATTAAGCCCTAAATTAAATTTGCTACTTCAAAATAAAAGTCAGAATTTTGAAAAGTCTTTTGAAGAGATTTTTACCTCGTATTTGGATTCCCTCATCTATTCGACCTTTTTGCTTGAGCACGAAGAATTGGAGCTTGTAGCCATGCTCCTCGATAGAAAGATTGTGTTTTTGGCCCAAAACCGTGAAAAAATCGTGAATTCAAGAAAACCATTAAAGGTAATCAACTTGAATGGTAAACAACGCGTTATCTATATCCAGGAGGGGCTTCTTTACTATCCATGTCAATCACCAGAAAAGACTCACGCAACTTCAGATATAGAGTCAGATATAGACAGTGATTCCTTAGAAGAAATTTCTGCAGAGAATAGTGAGGAAAAATACTCGCTGAGTTTAACGCAAGAGCGACAATCAGAAATACTTTCTAATTTGGGCTCAGTTGGAATAATAAATGTTAATAATGACTGTTTTTTCATTTCTGCCATGCAATTACTTTTTCACACGCCATTACTTCTTCATCTAGTAGATGAAAAGAATCTAGAAAATAAAAAAAACTTAAAGAAATTAGGCAAAAAAACTTTGAATGCTCAACAATTAAGGGGGCTACTTTTAGAAATGGCTTTGGAATATGGTATCGAATCTGATAGCTGTGCTAGCAATCTTAATAGCGAAAGGGACGCGATGGTAACCTTTTCTAGACAGAAGATGCGTACGCTTTTAGGGTTTTCAACAAATGGTCAAGAAGATGCGGCAGAGGCTATCGTAAAAACGTGCGAGCATTACAATATGGCCAGCTGGAACTCTACTTTTACAAGATCTCGCCAAGTAAATTTAGCTAAGAAAAAGTCAGTTAAAGGAAAAAAAATTGAAAACTATTCTAAGATCAACGCAAAAGATAAAATTGAAAATTTTGAGGAGACCTTCATTTTGCCCTTAACAATTTCTGATAAAACGGAAAATCTTCAAGATATGATAAACGAATTATTTTGCTCCCATAAGGAGAATGCTGAGCTTACTTTTGTTCAAAATGGTAAAGTTTATATTGTAAATAATTATAGGGAGCAATTAAATATTGTTAATATGAAAGAGATAATTTTCTTTCAAATTATGCGTTTTCAACCAGCTGAAGATGGCAATGGTTTTATAAAAGTTGTTAAGTCAATTAACATTAACAAACAGATCAAAATTGGCCAACAAAAATATACCTTGAAGGGGTTTATCGTTCATAAGGGTGATACAAAAAATACTGGTCACTATCTCGCATACTGCTTGACTTCCAAGGGATGGCAGCTTTTTGAAGATGGTAAAAAGCCGCAGCGATTAGATGAAGATGAAATATTAAATGAAGCTAAAGAGGGTTATATCTTCTATTACCATAAAATTAATAATTAATTTAGAAAGGTTGCATTTTCAGGAAAACTTTGTTAGCGCTACAGTGGTAATTAACCCCCATATCCAGCCTTGTTGGGTAAATGATAAGAAGGGTATGCGATAAGACTGCTCTTTAGCGCTTAAGAGCTATAAAATTTAATTTGATAAGATAAAAATATAGACAAGCTTTGAGAAAAAACTTACCTATTACCTACGTAATGGATCTGGTTATACTATAGCTTTAGTGGAAAGAAAAAATATAACTTTATGGTTCTAGGGGTTGAGGTTATTGAAGATAGAGGGAAAATAAAAGTACGGGCAGGAAGGGATTCATAAGAATTTATTCCGTTGAAGCTATCCTAAGCGTGTTGATGATTAAAGCCGCTTATCATTTCTCTATGAGTTGTGCGAGGACTTCTCCTGTCTCTGATTGCTTTGCTGACCTTCAAGACTCCTTATTCCTTGTTATGTCTGCTTCAACAGGCGTGCTAAAGAGCTAGGACAAGAATCGAAGAGGTTAAGCCGTAAGCTTCCAACAGGCATAGTCTTTGATTCCTCTGGGGTGAAGGTCTATGGCGAAGGAGAATGGAAAGTGCGTTAGCATGCATGGCAAAACAAAGTGGAGGACTTGGAGAGAGATTCACTTAAGCATTTGCTCAAATTCCCCTGAGATTATTTTTAAGCGAGTTGACAAAGAGCAATAGCGCCGATGATTTAGTGGCAACTCAAATGATATCCAAGTTACCAAAGAGTGTAATAACCGCTCATGGCGATGGTGCTTACGATAAATCCACTTTCTATCGATCATCCAAGTTCAGCAGATAGATCTTTTAGTACCTCTCAGAAGAGGAGGAGGGTTAAGCCAAGAGACGGACAAGCCCTAGATGAAAAAAGGAAATGATGCTTTAAAAGTCATTCAAGGCTTTAGAGGAGAGAATGAGGGCAGGGAGCCTTGGAAGAAGCTTTTGAGGAGATTTCCCCTCTAGGAAACTAGCCTATTAACGAGCAGAGCTATACACTAAACCTCTAGCTATCAATAAAATGACAAAGCTTGGAAGGCTCAAAGGGCATTGGGTGCTAGCTTAAGTGATAAGCCTAGTATAAGGCTGCGCCTTAAAGAGATGGGCTATTAAATCATTTACCTAACAAGGTTCACATATCATTGACCTTTATTCACAGACTTCAAAAACTATTTCTCACTAATTTTACTAAAGTCTAGCAATTGAGAGAACATGTCAAAAACGCGCTGCAGCAAAGCTATACGGTTGTCTCGCAATTTTAGATCATCCGTCAAGATTTTAACTTCATCAAAAAGCTGGGCTAAAGCTGGTTGAATATCTGCAATTAATTCGTAAGCCTTATCATAATCATGCGAGATAATTGCTTGGGTAAGTTGTATTTGCTTTTGGTCTAGTAAAGCATCCAAGTTTTTCTCAGCATTTTCTTTAAGTAATTCTTTTGAAAAAGCTGTACTTGGGATGTTTGCTAACTGACCTTTAGCTCTTTTATAGACTTCAAAGAGAAGGGGGAACTTTTTGTTTGTTTGTCTGAAATGATGAAGGGATTTAGCTTTGCAAAAAGTATCGTAGATATCACTAAAGTTAGCAGAAAGAGAAGCTTCAATTTCATCTTTAGAAAGTTCATATTCTTGGAAAACTGATTTAATACGGTTGGTAATAAAAGCTTCTATCTCTTGTAATAAATGCTCTTTATCTTCTATTAGAGCTTCAGGGAAATGATCAAAACATTGCCGGAAGACCTCCATTAAGGGTAAGCGGTAGCGCCCATTAATAAGCATTTTAATCACGCCGAGAGTCTGGCGCCTTAGCGCATAAGGGTCACTAGAAGAGGTAGGCTTAAGATTTACACAGTAGCAACCAATTAAATTATCGATTTTGTCCGCAAGGCTTACTAAGGTGCCTGTAAGGGTTTGGGGTAAAGGAGCGTTTTCTCCTCGGGGCATCCAATGTTCATCCAGGGCTGCGGCTACCTCTGGATCCTCGCCTGAAGCTAGAGCATAGTATTTTCCTATCGTACCTTGTAGGTTAGGAAATTCATAAACCATTTCTGAGGCTAAATCGGCTTTACATAACCAAGCTGCTCGCTTAGCTTTTTCCAAATTGCCTCTGTTAAGCAATTTTTGCAAAATCTCTACATGGGAAACAATTCGTTTAACCTTATCCCATACGCTCCCTAAGTGAGCTTGGAAAGTCACTTGTTTGAGCTTCTCATTGTAAAAATCTAAGGATACTTTCAAGCCTTGCTCATATAAAAAAGCTCCATCAGAGAGCCTAGCTGATAAGACACGCTCATTACCGGCCCGTATGTAATCCGAAGGATTGTTGTCAGCGGTGATAATGAAGATGTTTTGTAGCTGACCGCGAGCATCGGTAACAGGAAAATATTTTTGATGTTCCACCATCTCAGAAATTAACACTTCTTTAGGAACATTAAGAAAAGAGGCATTGAAGTAGGCATAAGTTACTTGGGGCCACTCCACCAAGTTCAAGACTTGCGGGATGACAGCCTCTCGGCAGATAATTTTTGCTTGTAAGGACTGTTCTAGCTTATCTAGGACAGTAATGATGGTATCTTCTCTTTCCGCCATGTCTACCATCACCTGATGTTTCTTCAAAATTTCCACATAGTCTTGGGCTTTATCAAGAGCAAAAGCCTCCGGGCATAGCTGACGATGCCCAAAAGATTTTCGACCGGCCTGAATATTGCCCACGCTAAAGGGAATAATGTGAGTGCCATGAAGGCAGGTGATCCAGCGCAGAGGACGTGCGTAAGAAATTTCACAAGAACCCCAGCGCATTTTTTTAGGAAAATCGAGATTCAAAATGAGATTGGGTAAGTTTTTAGCTAAGATGTGTGCTGTCGGTATTCCTGGTGTTTCCATGGAGGCAAATAGATAATCGATTCCTTTGATTTGCTGAATGCGCACGGAGCCGCAGGGAGCTTCACGGATAGCAGCTAAGGAAATAGGGGGAATGCCAAGAGAGCGAAAGAAACCTTCACCCGCTGGTTTTAATTGCCCATCGATGCTATAGGCTTGCTCTAAAGATGGCCCTTTTTTTTCTAAGATTTGGGGGGGCTTAAGATAAGGAAGATCTTCAACATACAAGGTCAGGCGACGAGGAGTCCCATAAGTTTTAATATCTCCGTGAGCGATACTTTCTTTATTTAAAAAAGCTTTAAATGTTTTCTCTAGATTTTGACAGCCTAAGCTGACAAAGGAAGCGGGGAGCTCTTCGGAGCCAATTTCTAAAAGAAAAGCCTCTTTTTTATTAGGATCAAGTATTTCGATTTCTTCTTCTCTGGAAAGAGTAGGAGCTATAATCTCTTCAATTTCGGATAGAGGCGTAGAGTTAAATTTGCCTAGTAAGGGGTAGTTTAGCTGTTCGCGGCTCTTTGTATAACTTTCGGCAATTTGCTTAGTAAGATTACGTATACGTGCAATATAACCTGTTCGCTCAGTAACAGAAATGGCGCCGCGTGCATCCAGAATATTAAAAGCATGCGAAGCTTTCATGACAAAATCATAGGCGGGTAGCGGCAAGCTTGCAGCCATTAATGCTTGAGCCTCTTTTTCAAAATCATTAAAGTGTCGAAACCACATTTCTGTTGAAGCATTTTCGAAATTGTAATGGCTCCATTCGACTTCATTACGGTGATAAATATCTTTATAGGTAATCTCTTCATTCCATTGTAAATCAAAGATGTTATTGACTTTTTGTAGATACATGGCCAAGCGCTCAATGCCATAGGTAATCTCACCGGTGATAGGTTTTAAATTGAGGCCCCCTACGCATTGAAAATAAGTAAATTGGGTAACTTCCATCCCATCCATCCAGACTTCCCATCCTAATCCCCAAGCTCCAAGTGTAGGGGCCTCCCAATCATCATGAACAAAGCGGATATCATGCTCACTCAGGTTAAAGCCAATAGCTTCTAAGGATTTTAGATAAAGATCCTGTATATGCGAGGGTGAGGGCTTGAGAATCACCTGGTATTGAAAATAGTGTTGAAGCCGGTTGGGATTGGTTCCATAACGTCCATCTGCAGGGCGGCGTGAGGGCTCAATGTAAGCTGCACGATAAGGCTCGGGACCTAAGCAGCGTAGAAAGGTGGCAGGGTTAAAGGTCCCTGCTCCTACTTCAAGATCATATCCTTGATGGATAATACACCCTTGCTGTTCCCAAAAAAGCGAGAGACGTCTTAAAACTTCCTGAAAGGTAATCATGTAGATACTCATTTTTTATGAAAGGCATGATGTTATCTTATTTAAGAAAAATAACGCTACATTTTCATCATCTTCACTTCTCTCCTATTCCTTTCCCTTTTATTTTTTATTATATAGCCCAAAAGTTCTCTACTTGCGCTTTTCATTTTTTAAATAGCTTAAGCTGAACCATCTCTAGCTAGCAAATCGTGAAAATCTAAGGGAAAACCCTTCTAACTATTCAATAAGTAGCTTTCTACACCTTTAGTTATATGTATAACTTTATCTATCCTTACCAGGGAAATTGGCCTTTAATAAAAAAATATAAGAGGTAAGGCAGCTTGCCTTACCCTAACGAGCAAGTCTTAAGCAGGTTTTACAGATCTTTAGTAGGCTTGTTTTTCTAACGCCAGCTAAAATAATTAGTAAGGAATTAACTAGTAGTTATTTAATACATATGGTATGCTGCACTATAAATAAAATTATTGATTGAGAAAATAATGACAAATTTTTGTGACCTAACCTATTCAGAACTTGTAGATTGGCTAGAAACTTATGAGGAAAAAAAGTTTCATGCACGCCAACTCTTTGAATGGGTGTATAAAAAATCGATCCTGGATTGGGATTTGATGTCTAACCTGAGTAAGCCTCTGCGTGAAAAGCTAAAAAAGGGCTTGTTGTTGCCTACCTTGCAATTGGTAAAAGTTACCCCTTCCACAGACTTAGAAACTTATAAATTTCTCTGGAAGTTAAGGGATGGTAATCTGGTCGAATCTGTACTGATTTGCTCTGGTGATCGTCGTACAGTTTGTGTTTCCTCGCAAGTAGGATGTCCTGCTAACTGCGCCTTTTGCGCTTCAGGAAAGCAAGGTTTTTTTCGCAATCTCCGACCTGGGGAAATTGTCGAGCAGATCGTGCAAATTAACCATTGGTTAAAGCAAAAAGAAGAACGTGTTTGTCATGTGGTTTACATGGGAATGGGTGAGCCCCTTAAAAACTATGAGGCCGTGATGAAATCCATTCATCTGATCATTGATGAGGAAACTCTTAACATTTCTCAAAGAAGAATTACAGTCTCTACGGTAGGAATTGTGGATGGAATCAAGCGTCTAAGCACAGAAAATCTTAAAGTCAATTTGGTTCTTTCTCTTCATGCTCCTAATCAAAATATTCGCAAAAAAATTATTCCCTATGCTCGTAAATATCCTTTGGAAGATATTTTAGCTGCTATGGATGAATATAGTATGAAAACGAAGCGCGATATTACCTATGAATATACTCTGATTGCGGGCATCAATGATCATCCTGATCATGCGCATGAATTGGCTCATCTATTAAAAGGCAAGCAATGTACAGTTAATCTAATTCCCTATAATCCTATTCCAAATGTGAGGCTGCAGAGGCCTGATAGAAAAGCGATTAAAGAATTTAGAAGCGTTTTGTTTGGATGCAAGATCGTTAACACTTGCCGTTACACCAAAGGTGATGACATTGCAGCAGCTTGTGGGCAATTGGCAATGCAGCAGCAAAACTTGCCAAAGCCTGCCTTAGCGATGATGCCAGAGTAAACACAAGTGATCTGCTTTTTAATCAATTGAGGGGAATGCCTTACGCAACTGCTAATCGAGAAGTACGCTTTCAGCACTCTTGCTAAAAAAAAGCTTAAGTAGTAGGTTTTTAATGATGAAGCCCACCTATGAAGATCTTTTCATACTTGTCCAGCATCAGAGCCAAATGGTTTTTGAGCAGGAGCAGACGATTAAGCGCCTTGAAAAGCGCATTCTAGAGCTTGAAAAAATGCTAAATCTTCCTCCAATCAATAGCTCTAAAGGGCCCAGCTCTGAGCGAAAGAAAAATCGTCAGTCTCCTAAAAGGGGAGCCAAGCCTTAAACCTAAAGGTTATTCACCACTATTACTCCCTAAAGAATAAAGGCTACCCTTCTTTCATTTTTGTTTATCGGCCAGTTTTGTGGATTCAGTTAAACCAAAGATTGCTCCATGAATCTCTAGCAGGATAGCATGAAAAAATGACAAGAAAAAATTGTTAAACCTTTAAGAAATTGGCCTAACAAGCGGTTGATGGATAAAATAGGGAGTGGTAGGGTCTAAACACTTGGTAGTAAAGCTTTTTAGGGAGGACCTGTTTAAGCTTTCTTTTCCTAGTTGGCTACATTTAAAAGGAAGGAAAAGCTTTAAAGAAAAGATTTTTTTCTGGCCTTCTAGGGAGGAAGAGAAAAGCATTTTTATTTATTAGGTTGCTTAAGATAAGAAGCTCCCTTTAAAATTATGCTCTGAAATAAAAGGTATTTATGTCTTTTGATCTCAAAAAACTCGATCTTTTTCCTACCCAGCCTGGCGTTTACTTGATGAAGGGGGAGCAAAATGAGATTCTTTATGTGGGCAAAGCTAACAATTTGCGTCAACGGGTCAAGCAATATTTTGCTGCAGGTAGAGATGGGCGTATAATGGTCCCTTTTTTAATTGCAAAGGTTGAAGAAATTGATACGATTATTGTTAATTCAGAAAAAGAAGCTTTGTTATTAGAAAATAATCTGATTAAGCAATACCAGCCTAGGTATAATGCTTTACTCAAAGATGATAAAAGTTATATTGCTTTAAAAATTAACAATCGACATCCCTGGCCTATGGTCAGCCTTATACGGTATCGAGGTAAACCTAAATCCGATGGTTACTATTTTGGACCTTATACAAGTGCTCTAGCTGCTCGCCATACTTTAGATTTAATTCAACGCATTTTTCCCTTAAGGCAATGTTCTGATCAGGAGCTGGTTCGTCGTCATCGCCCCTGCATTCTTTATGATATCAAACGTTGCATAGCCCCTTGTGTCAATAAATGTACAAAAGAAGAGTATGATCATTATATGGATGGGGCTATCAAGTTTTTAAGGGGGCAAGATAAGGAAGTTTTGCAAGATTTAAAAGCTGAAATGGAGCGTCAGTCGGAAGCTTTAGAGTTTGAAAGGGCAGGAGAGATTTTACAGACCATTCGTCAGATTGAGAAAACGATTGAAACACAAAAAGTAGATAAACCTCTCGGGGAGGATGCGGATGCTTTTGGAATTTTCCGTCAAGGCGATGAAGCTATTCTTTGCCAGCTTTTATTTAGGGCAGGCAAGCTTGTAGGATCAAGGCGCCATAACTTTAGTCAGATCGCTCAAAATGATCATGAGCTGCTCGAATCTTTCCTATTACAAAATTATGATGAGCAAGCTGAATTGCCTCATGAAATTTTACTTTCCGCGCCCGTTGATAATTCTTCGGCTATTGCTGAAATTCTCTCTAGTCAAAGAAAAAGAGGAGTGCGCATCTATCATCCTCAGAGGGGTAACAAATTAGCGATGGTTGAAATGGCTATTGCTAATGCCAAAGCTTCTTTTCATCAAGAAAAAGATTTGCAAGCGGTTAGGGAGCGAACCTTATTAGAAATGGAAGAGAAATTCCATTTAAATAGGTATCCTGAGCGCATTGAATGTTTTGATATTTCTAATATTGCAGGCACCAACATTGTCGCTACGATGGTTGCCTTTACTAACGGCCAAAAAGACTCCAATCGTTATCGAAAGTATAAGATTCGTACGATCGACCAATCGAATGACTATGCTTCTATGCAAGAGGCTTTAAGCAGACGTTATCTAAGAGCTAAAGAAGAAAATGATTTACCTGATTTGCTGATTGTGGATGGAGGAAAAGGACATCTTAACATGGCTTTAAAGCTCCTAGCAGATTTAGATATCGCCACGGTCGATGTGATCGGCTTAGCAAAAGAAAGGGGACGACACGATCGCGGCATGACAGAAGAGCAGGTCTTCTTGCCAGGTGTTAAAGATCCTCTTTTATTGCATAAGACCTCACCCGTTTTGTTTTTACTCCAGCAAATTCGTGATGAAGCTCACCGTACTGCTATCACCTACCATCGCCATTTAAGAACAAAAAAAACAATTAAAAGTTCCCTTGATGATATCCCAGGGATAGGCCCTAAAAAACGTTCCTTGCTCCTAAAGTATTTCGGTAGCGTTAAAAAATTAAGGGAAGCTTCCCTAGAAGAGATCTCTCAACTTCCTCGCCTTACCCAAAAAGATATAAAAGCTTTAACCGAATATTTAAAAAATGCTAAATGATGGGACTGCTTAAATAGTAAAAATTAAGAGATTATTCTTTTTTGATTGAATAAATTCAGCGCTCTCCGTTAACATGCCTTCTTCACTAATCCCGATGGGATATTAGCTCAGTTGGTTAGAGCGCCACGTTGACATCGTGGAGGTCAGCTGTTCGAGTCAGCTATATCCCACCATTTTATGGTTATGACAAATTCGCTAAAAACTCTAAGACAATCGGCTGCAGAGTTATTAGCGCTTGCTATGTGTAGCCTTTTTCCAAAAGCACAGCTATTCCAAGGGGAGGCCACGGATGTGGGCTTCTACTACGATTTTTTTCTTCCCGAAGCTATTACTCACGAGCAATTCTTGTATATCGAAGAGCGCATGCGTGACTTTATGCGGCAAAGCCTTTCGTTCAAGCCCATGGAAATGATGCGCAAAAATGCTATCGAGCTGTTTAAACATCAGGGGCAATCCCTTAAAGTTATTTTATTAAAAGCTTGTGCAGAGACCTTAGTGCATGTTTGTCAAGTGGGTGAGTTTTACGATTGGGTGGCGCCTCCTTTTGTTGAGACGACTAAGCAGGTGGGGGTCTTTAAATTATTAGAGATAAGTTCTTTTAAAGTTTCCTTGGCGGGTAGGCCTAATCTTTCATTAACACGCATCCAGGGGGCCGTATTCCCTGAAAGCTATAGCCTTAAGCAATTTCTGAAGAAAAGAGAGATTGCCAAGCAATGCGATCATCGACAACTGGGCAAGCAGATGAACCTATTTACTAGCTTGGACGAGACGTGCCCGGGCTGCTGGACCTGGTATCCTAAAGGAGTTCTTCTTCGCGAAATATTGCTAAATTGGTTGAAAGCCGAGTATCAACAGCAGGGATGTCAATGGATAACCACTCCCGCATTGCTAAAGCAGCCTTTTGCCGATTCAACAGAGCCTTTGGCTTTACGTTTTGAGTCTGAAGGAGCAGCTTATGTTTTATGTGCGACTAAAGCATCTTTGCACGCCTCTCTTTACAAATCTAAGCCACATTCTTACCAAGAACTGCCCCTCTCTTACGCAGAATACGCTGAATTTTACAATCAGGGGAAAGAGATCCACCAGTGGGGAATGTTAAGGTCGCGTTCCTTTTATGCCGATCAGTCTCATATTTTCTGTTCTGCTGAGCAACTTTTAGATGTGCTCATTTCTTCCTTGCAATTCATTAATAAAACTATTAAGATAATGGGATTTGAGATCCAATGGCATCTGATTGCTAAAAGCACAAAGTATAAGAAGGCTCCTAAAAAGTGGGAGGAATCTCAAGCTAATTTAGTCAGAGCCTTGGATGTAAGCGGCTTTAAATATGTGATTGACAAAGAGCCGCAAGATTATTATGGTCCTGCTATAGAGGCGCGATTCACCGATATCCTGGGGCGCGATTGGAAAAGCTCTTGCATTTATATTGATTTGTATCATCCCGATAAGATGGGCTTGTCCTATCCAGGGCAAGATGGCATAATGCATGTGCCGGTCATGGTAGGTCGAGCAGTACTAGGTTCAATTGAACGTTTAACAGCTATTCTCCTTGAACACTACGCCGGGAACCTGCCTTTATGGCTTGCTCCTGAACAGATACGCGTGATTCCGGAGATGAATAAAAACCTCGATTATGCTATTCAGGTATTTGAGGAGATAAAAAAAGCTGGTTTCCGTGTGAGCATGGATGATTCTACTCACAGTGCTGCGCTAAAAATCCAGGCCGCTCACCATGAGAAAATCCCTTATCTTGTAAGAATAGGGGATAAAGAAGAGGAAAATCGCACCGTTATATTTAAGAAATATCAGCAAGAAAGCGTGCAAGAGGAAGTTTTAAATAAATTTCTTGAGCAATTGAAATTAGAAAACGAATTAAAAGCTTAAATGAAGTCTACCTCTTTAAGAAAGAGGTCTAATAAAAACTAAGAAGTGCAAGGTGACATCTTTGTGCTTCTATAACGAAGGTGGAATTTCGGTTGAAAGTTAACAGAGAAATACGTGCTCCGCGCGTTCGTTTGATTACGCAAACTGGTGAGCAAATTGGTGTAGTCCCTTTGCATGAGGCCTTAGCGAGAGCTGAAGAAGATGGATTAGATTTGGTAGAAATATCAGCAGGCTCTAATCCACCCGTATGTAAGATTATCAACTACGGCAAATTCCGTTACGATCAAACGAAACGGGAAAAAGAGAGTAAGAAAGCTCAACATCAAGTTAAAGTAAAAGAAATTAAGGTCAAGCCGAATATTGATATCCATGACCTAGAGACAAAAATTAGACATGCTCGAGATTTTATTGCTAAAGGCAATAAAGTCAAGTTAACATGCATGTTTAGAGGGCGAGAGATGGCTCATCCAGAGATTGGAGAAAAGGTTCTTCGCAAAGTGTGCGAAGATTTAGAAGAAATCGCTACTGTAGAGTCTCCTTCTAAGCTATTTGGAAGAATGCTCATTGTCATATTAGCACCTGGTGGAAAGAAGAAAAAAGAAGGCGCGAAAGGCCTCTCGAATGAGAGCCAGCCTACCAGGGAAGAAGAAAGCGCATAGGCAAAATGAAAAGATATGTAGGGAGAAGTTCACGTGCCTAAGATGAAAACAAAAAAGGCTGTTGCGGCCAGATTCAAATTGACGGCAACTGGTAAGCTCAAAAGAGGGCGTCCAGGTAAGCGGCATATTTTGAATAAAAAAACACCTAAGCGTAAACGCCAGCTATCCAAACCGGCGTTAGTTAATGATGCGCACTTGAAAACGTACAAACGATTAATGTGCGTATAAAATATAGATCTGACTAGCTAAAAGTCAGAAAAATGAATGAAACGATCTAATATTTTAATAATTAAAGAATTAGACAAATAACAGTGGAGATAAGCTATGGTTAGAGTAACCAATGCTGTTGCTTCACATCGTCGCAAAAAAAGACTACTTAAGAGAGCTAAAGGGTTTTTCGGTGATCGAAAAAACCACTTGCGTCTTACAAGTGATGCGGTTAATAAAGCGTTGGCCTATAATTACCGCCATCGCAAAGAGAAAAAACGCGAGTTCCGTAGCTTATGGATCATGCGAATTGGAGCCGCTGCGAAAATCCATGGAATTTCTTATAGCAAGTTTATTCATGGTTTGCAAAAAGCGCGATGTGATTTAGATAGAAAAATGTTAGCCGATATGGCTATTCGTGATCCCCAAGGCTTTGCTGCCGTGGTGAGTCATGCAAAACAAGCCCTTGTATAACAAGGTATTGATTTCCTACATTTTTAGCAGAGCCGCCGAGTGTGACTCTGCTATTTTTTTTATTTTATTTTTTTGAGGAAGATTGTGCATAGCTCCATTCAAGCCATTCGTAGCGACTTTACTGCCGATATAGCTGCCGTAAAAAGCACGGCAGAGATAGAAAATTTGAAAATAAAGTATTTAGGGAAAAAGGGCCTTATCCAAAATTTGATGAAACTCTTAAAAGAGGTTAATCCTGAACAGCGGCCCGCCTTTGGCAAGGAAATTAATGAACTTAAAGAAGAAGTGTTGCATCAAATTGAGGAACATGAAAAGCAGCTGATAGCTAAAGAAGAAGATCAGCAATTGGCTCAAGAAAAAATCGACATTACTTTACCTGGCAGGCGACCTCCTCTTGGACGCAAGCATATAATTACACAAGCCTTAGATAGTATCCTAGATATTTTAGTAGGCATGGGCTTCTCTGTACAATATGGCCCTGACATTGATACCGATTATTACAACTTTGAAGCCCTTAATTTTTCCTCCGATCATCCAGCACGTGATATGCAAGATACTTTTTATATCACTCCTGATGTTCTTTTACGCACTCATACCAGTAATGTGCAAGTGCGCGTCATGGAGGCCCATCAGCCTCCTATTCGTATCATTACTCCTGGTAAAGCTTATCGCAATGAAACCATTACAGCTCGTTCTCATGTTTTCTTCCATCAGGTAGAAGGTCTATATATCGACAAAGGAGTGACCTTTGCCGATCTTTTAGCTACCATGCAAGAGTTTTTTAAAAAACTATTTCGACGAGAAATTGAGACTCGTTATCGCCCAAGTTACTTTCCTTTTGTTGAACCAGGCTTAGAGGTAGATATCTCCTGCCTTTCTTGCAAGGGAAAAGGATGTCAGCTCTGTAAGCACTCCGGATGGCTCGAAGTTGCAGGGGCTGGAATGGTACATCCCGAAGTATTAAAAAATGGAGGAATTGACCCGGAAGTGTATTCTGGATATGCTTGGGGAATAGGCGTAGAAAGAATGGTATTACTAAAACATGGAGTAAAAGATATTCGTCTATTTACAGAAAATGATCTACGTTTTTTAGAGCAATTCACCCATTTTTAATCCTCTCTAACAAAGGATGCTTAAGAAATTGTAGAAAAACGCTAAAAGCAAGTTTTTCAGCCTATTTTTGACTTTTTTTTAAGGTTTAATTATGCAATGGATGGTGGAGACAGCAGAAAGTGGCCAAAAGCTGGTCAATTTTCTTAAAGGCAAGCTAGGTTCACGCTATTCTGCTCGCCAAATTAAGAGCAGTATTGAATATAATGGATGTTATGTGAATCATCACCTAGAGCATTTTGCTTCCACAGTTCTCGCTAAAGGAGATAAAGTTTCCTTGCCAGCAGGAATTCTAGAGAATAAACCTCTTTCTTCTTTTCAATTCTTACCTAGTCAGATTATTTATGAGGATAAAGAATTACTTGTTTACAATAAGCCTGCAGGGGTAGCCTCCGATGGTCAAGTATTGATAGAAGCTTTAAAAGCTTATAATATGAGGTGGGAGCTTTTACATCGGCTAGATCGGGATACGACCGGACTGTTGATGTTCACTCAAGGTAAGGCGTTTCGCGAAAAAATGGTGGCTGCTTTTAAAAAGCAGGAGATCGATAAAGTTTACTTAGCTCTTATTGATGGAGTTCCTAGGCAAGAATCAGGAAGTATTAACAACTATTTAGGTAAACTTCATGATTATCTTGGACAGTCATTATGGGGAGCTGTCCCTTCTGCTGAGGGCCATCATGCCCTTACAGCGTGGAAAGTCCAAAAAAAAGGCCCAAAAGCCTCTTTAGTGCACTGCTACCCGCGCACAGGCCGCACTCACCAAATCCGCGTGCACATGAGTGAAATGGGACACCCTATTTTGGGGGATCGGCAGTATGGGAAGCTCTTTCATTGTTCTTATTATAGCCCACGTTGTCTTTTACATGCTTATGAGCTATCCTTTATTCATCCCACTCTTCTACGCAAAATGCACTTTCAAGCTCCTATTCCTTTAGATTTTCAGCAAGCCATGGCGCAGGTGTTATGAGGATATTGATCGTTAAGACCTCTTCACTAGGGGATATTATCCATGGCTTTCCAGTACTTGCTTTTCTTCATCAGCAATTTCCGAAGATTAAAGTGGATTGGGTAGTGGAAAAGAGCTTTGCCGAAATTGTTAAAAGCCACCCTTTAGTTGAACGCGTCATTGAAATAGATACAAAAAGTTGGCGAAAAAGGCCTTTTAGCTTAAAAACATGGAGCAGCATATTAAGCTTTCGCTCAGCCCTACAACAGCAAGAATATGCGGCTGTGATTGACTTGCAAGGTAATACTAAGTCAGCTATTCCTACTTTTTTAGCAAGAAGTGCTCATAAAGTAGGGTTTGGAGCTAAATCTCTCCATGAGTGGCCTAACCGGTGGGTAACCCATCATCATTTCGATCCTCCCAAAGAGATAAATGTGCGAGATGAAAATGTATATCTGGTTCAGCACTATTTTCAATGCTATTCTCCCTTAAAAGAAGAAAAATTAATTTTAAATTTAAGTAAGGAACAAAAAGGCGTTTTTGATCTTCTTTGGAACAAGATAAAAGAGCTACCTGGACAAAAGATTTTAGTATGTGCAGGCTCTGCTTGGAGAAATAAAAGGCTTTCTTATGAAGCCCTGGAAAGTTTTTTATATGAAATTTCTAGCAACCTGAAAGTTTCTCTTATTTTAGTATGGGGAAATGCCGAGGAATTAGCCATAGCACAAAAGCTTCAGGCTGCCCTGGTGACAAATGTAAGCCTTTTGGATAAAGTCTCTCTTGCGGTTTTACAAAATTTAATGAGTCGGATAGATGCTGTCATTGCGATGGATTCCTTGCCTTTACATCTAGCTGGAATGTCGGGAACACCTTCCTTTAGTGTATTTGGAGCTTCTTCTGCTCGTAAATATAAGCCTAAAGGTAGCCTACATGAAGCTATACAAGGGGAGTGCCCTTATGGACGGACTTTTGAAAGGCGCTGCCCTGTATTAAGGTCTTGTCCTACGGGATTGTGTATTCGCGGATTATCAGGAAAATATTTGTTTCAGCAGTTTGCCCATTTTTATTCGCAGTTAAAAAATTAAAAGGGCCATTTTAAGCTTTAATAAAATCTTTAAGAAAGATTGCTATTGTCTATTCATTAGATTAATTCATAGATAATTTTAGGAGGGGCTTGATGAGCTTTAATGTAGACAAAGGGGCGGAAAAGGGAAGAGAGCTTTTATATAGCTTTTATAAAGATACTCGGCCTAATGGAGGGCGAGCAAAGCTAAGGAATGCTATTGCAATCTTTAATCGCCTTAAAATTGATAAGACGCTTACCCCTGAAGGGCGCTTACGAGAGGCTATACAGCGCTTATTCGATAAAAATTGCTCAGATAGAGAGACAAAAGTTGAGCAGGCCGTCGCTTATCTAGCTTCTAAAATAGATGATAAAAATCATGAGACAACTAAGCGATTAGAAAAATTATTTGGTAAAATCAATCATTCCGAGCGGGAAGCTTTTATCAGCGGGGAAGAAAAAGCCTTTAAAAAAAGCCCCGCTTATGAAAAGCAATGGCTACAAGAGAAAATAGCTCAAAGCAAAAATGAGCGTTTTGCCCTATTAAAAGCTAATCAAGCAATTCTTGAGGATATAGAAGGCCCTTCCTTTATCTACTTATCGCCTTTGATTGAGAAACTTGATGCATTCATTTTAAAAGAGGAGAATCCTCTTCTTGGGCAGCATCAAGCGCATATAATTAAAATCTTGCGTACCCTCAATGATCTCAATAAAAAAAACCTTTCCGCAGCAGAGCAAGCTAGCATGCGCGAATTTCTCGCCGGGGTGGACTGGGGGATTTTCGAGCCTGAAAACATTTCCTACCTTCATCAAGCCAATATTCATAATATTGAAATGCTAAGTGATTTGCCTGCAGGCAATCAACTGCTAGCCTCAGAGGTGAAAAAAACTTTGAATGAAAATGCCTATAAAATTCTAGCGCTTGAGGAAGAGATTGCTGATAAAGAAAGAGAGTATGATCGATTATATGGCGAGCGACATCAACTGTCTATTCAAAGTCTACTCCCTCCTTCTAACATACACGAAGGACAAGCTACTCCTCCCTTGCAAGATGGCATTCATCAAAAGGAAGAAAAAGACCTAGCAGACTTATTAGCTGTAATAGCAGCAATGGATGCCGAAGAAGAAAGGGCTAGAGAAGAGCCAAGTGTGGAAAGGGCACCTACCCGGGAAGAAAATCATCTTACCCCTGCAAGCTATGATGAAGAAAAAGCCCTAGCAGAAGCATTAGCTGCAAGCTTAGAGGAGTTTGAAAAATTAAACCCACCTAAAAAAAATGAAGGAGAGCAAAAGACAGCTAAAAACTTTGGCAGAGGCCCTTTATCTCTGCTTGAACGCATGCAACTAACAGAAAAAAAAGGTAAAGAGGGGATTCAGCCAGCTACCTCTAACATTCCTCCTTCTGCCCCTGGCACTATTAAAGGAGAGAAAGGAGCGTTAAAAGAGGCTTTTACAGCACCTGACATAACTTCTCAAAAGGGTAGAGCAGGAGCAAGGCCATCTGTTCAAGCTTCCCCCTTAAGAGCTGCTCCTGAAGAAAGTGTAGAAGCAAAATTAGACACAGCTCAAAAGGTAAAGGATAAAGGGAAAATGGCTGAAGTTAAGCAAGAATCATCAGTCACAAAGCTTGTCAAGTTTTTAGCGGCCCCTTTTGTTAAAATTGGCCAATGGCTGTTAGCCTGTTTTTGGTGGATTTTTAAAAGAAGAAATCCATGGATAAGCTTAGCTAAAAAGCATGAGAACTGATACACAGCTAGAAGCCTATCACTCTTTCTTAGTGAGGACTAGGTCTCTAGCTTTTTAAGCTTGCCATCTTAAAGCCCTATCTCTATAGATTTTAAGTTCCCTTAAGGTTTACTTCTACCAGCTTGCTAGCTTTCTCACCTTAATAAAGCACCCTTAGCACTGATTTTTGCAATAAAACTCATGCTTAGCTCCAGGAATTTATCTTTATATGCGGGACAGAGAGTACAAAATATGAACTTTATGCATGTCGTTGAAAGGTCTAGGGCGACCAATAGAGGGGCTGGCTAGTATGAATGAATCCTTCTTTGGATATCTTTACCTTCTCTTGATAAATTTTTTTATGCTTTTTAAGGGTGAGTTTTGCTAGGACTTCCTGTTGAAGCGAGCTGGTAATAAGAATGAAATAGGATTATATAAAGGGTTGCTCGGAAGCGTATTACTTTTTTTGTATACTTCCTTAGGGGCCACATTTTTTAAAAGCCTCTTAAGAAAAGATGGCGAAGTGTTTGCTGGGTTTCCACAAAAATCTCTCCGTCAGGGTTTAAAGCTTCTATCTCTTCTAGGGTAAACCAGCGTATCCCATTAGTCTCGCAAGGATTTTCTTTGATCTCGCCACCGATGGGGCGGGTAATATAAATAAAATCAACATGTTGATGGGCAGGTTGATCTCCGAAAGGGGGAATTTCTTCTAACAAGCATAGATAGGGACGTTCAAAACTATGCGCATTCCACCGCTCAATCCATATATTTTCTTGAAGAATAATCTCAACTTCAAGACCCGTTTCTTCTTTAGCCTCTCGTTTGGCTGCCATAGGGGGAGTTTCGTGAGGATACATATGCCCTCCAGGCGGTAACCATTTACTTAATTTTCGATGAAAAATGAGTAAGACTTTTTCATTATCAAAAATATAAGCGGTGGCGGTGCATTGTTTTTCCATATAACCTTATCTAAAATTTTAACCTCCTACCCTATCACTTGCGGAAGGATTATTCTAGTTTTTTTACATCACCTTAGTTTATAAATGAAGAGACCTATTAAGGCTATAAACCTATTAAGGCTATAAACCTAAAGGTGGAATTTTATTTATGGGGTAGCTAAAGGAATGTTTACCTATGTTTTGGCCTATCTTGTCTAATGAATGGCTGGCTTTTAAGCTGTTTTTAGCAGAGAAGAGCCACAGGATAAAAGATAAAATTCCTTAATAAGGCCTCCATAAACCTGTAATCCTCGATTATTTATTTAATCCTCTAAACTTAAAGTGGCTATGCAAGAATTTAATCAACTGATAGAAATTATTGAGCGTTTGTTAGCGCCTGAAGGATGCCCTTGGGATCAAGCACAAACGCTACATTCGCTAAGATCTTCGCTTTTAGAAGAAAGCTGTGAAGTCATTGAAGCGATAGATTTAGGCCACAATAGCCATATTCAAGAAGAGCTAGGGGATCTTTTTTTTAATGCTGTTTTTCTGTGCAAGATAGCAGAAAAAGAGAAGCGTTTTACTTTTGGTGCCGTGCTTAACGAGCTTAATGAGAAATTAGTTCGACGCCACCCGCATGTTTTTGGCGAAGGAAAAAAGATAAATACTTCTCAAGAGCTTTCCCATCAGTGGGAAGAAATAAAAAAGCGTGAAAAAGGTAAAGATATGCGCAAAAGTGTCCTGGATGGCATTTCTAAGTGTTTGCCTGCTTTATCACGCGCTCAAAAAGTTCTTAAAAAAATAAAAAATTTCGGATATTTAAAAGATTTACCGGCTGGCGATCTTGCTTGTATCCATAATGAAAATGAATTAGGTAAGCATCTTCTTTTCTTGGTAGGAGTAGCTCAAAAACAGGGTCTAGATGCTGAACATGCTTTAAGAAAAACTCTCTCTCATTTAGAAAAAGATTTTCAACTTTTTGAAAAAAAAGCATTTATAAATAACGAGGAATAAGCTATTCTTATAGCTGCCGGGGACCTTGTGGAATGAAATAGTTCGAACCAGGTCAGGACAGGAATGTAGCAGCCTTAAGGATAATGTTTATGCCTTGAGATAATCTCCGGCACTCTTTTTAATTAAATTCTTCTTAAAGTTAAACGATAGTATGCCTTCCAAGTAAGCTATCTTTCTAACACCTTTTTTCTTGTAACGTATAAGGTCATTATCTTTTTACCTTGCTTCATTCTAGAGAATGAGGTGGGAAAAATATATTCCTTTATTTATTCTTCTCATGCTTGGCTGCTAGCGTTTTGATGTCAAAATTTTTGTAGAAAGATAATAATCTTTTTGATAAAATTAAACACTATAAAACCCTTTCCTTATTAATAACAGGTTTTTATGTACTATTTGAGGTGGAATTAATGAATAAAATTATATTATCTTTAATAATCTGTTTACTTACTATTTCTTGTGCTTCACGTTATGGAGATTTTTATCCCATGCATGACGATGGTAAAGCCAAACCGCGCGTGGTATTATTGCCTACCATGGATGCTACGGAAAGATCCTCTAGTGTCGATTATCTTATAAAGCAAACGCGTCATCAATTAAGAGAAAGGGGAAGCTTATATCTTTATCCCCAAGAGTGCGTTGAAAGACAATTAGAAAAGATAAAAAAAGTTTCCTTTTTTAATCCCGATTTTTCTTTTGTGAAGAATTTTGGGGGAGCTGATGTAATAGTAGCTACCGAACTTGTAGAATATCGAAAAGATAGGTATGGAGAGGTAGAAGTGAAATGCATGCCCCCTCATCTGCATAATAAAAATCTATTAACTATGAAGCTAAAGGTGCGTATGATTGATCTACGTGGAGAGCAACCGACAGTGGTCCTACAAGAGATCATGACAGAGCAGCTTTTGCTCCCTCCTACAGCTTGGGACAGTGATAAAGAAAAGTATTACTTCAAAAAATTGAGCGAGCGTTTAGTTAGAGATCTTGTCATACGCTTAGAAAATATAGCCTTACACGTTCTGTAGATGAAAAAGGAGAGAGCGAGGATCCAGCAAGCCTTACTCTTTTTAATTTATAAACTTAAGTTTAAGCAATGGAAAACATGCAAACATTGATGATTGAGCGGTTACAGATTTTCACTAGCGCAAGCTTTATATTTATAATATTTTTGCTAGTGGCCTGGAAAAATGATTATTTTAGCTCCAGTAGAAGATTGCCTGAATCCAAGCAAGCGTTAGATGTAAAGTTATGGAGTTGCCCTTTTGCTATTTTTTTTCTTTTGCAAATCCTACTCGTTCCCGCCTCTTTTAAGTTATGGGCTTTTTTTTATCCTCACGAAGAGCCCTTTTCTCCTTCATCTCTTACTCCAGAAATACAAGGGTGGTACACCATCTACGCTATTTTTGTAACAGGCATAGGAATAGGTGTCTATTACTTTTCTTTATCTAAAGGAAACCAAGAGATAATTCTAGGAGCATGTGCTTTAAAGGGCAGCCTTTATAAACTACAAGATTTTTTTATTGCTTGCCTAAGTGGGGTGTTAAGTTATCCTTTAGTCATCGCAACAGGTCAATTTATTGCTCTTTTGTTAATGCTCACCTACCAAAATGTTGAAATTGAGCAAGTAGCTGTGCAGCAGATTAGGATGGCAACCTCTTCTCTACCTCTGCTAATAACTTTAAGTGTATGCATTATATTTATCGTCCCTATCATCGAAGAATTGCTTTTTAGAGGTTTTTTACAGAATGGATTAAAGAAATATATGACCTCCAAGCAAGCGATTGGATTGACTTCTTTAATCTTTGCCCTCCTCCATTTTTCTTCTCTGCAGGGCTGGGGAAATGTTGAATTAATTGCTTCGCTTTTTGTCTTGTCTTGCTTTCTAGGATTCATTTACGAGCGGCAGCAATCGATTTGGGCATCTGTTAGCTTACATGCTATTTTCAATGCGGTTAATATTATGCTAATTTTTTATACAAAAAGAGGGGTTTAATGAAGCACATCTTTACAAAAACTTGGTTTAAATTAGTGGTATTAGGATGGATAAGTCTATTCTCCCTACCTATACAATCGGAGGAAGAAAAAGCCTCTCAGGATGAGCTGAATGAAAGGCTTTTAGTCTCTCAAGGGGCGAATGCGTTTGCTATAGATATGTACAATCAGCTGCCCCCCACGAATAACCTTTGCTTTTCCCCCTACAGTATTTTTTCTTCTTTTGCAATGGCTTATACCGGTGCTGCTGAAAATACCCATAAAGAAATCTCTACTGCTTTTCATTATCCTCCTTCTATTGATAAATTGGGAAAAGGTTTAGCAGAGCTAAACCATTTCTTTACTTTTTATCCGAGCAGTGCTTCTGATGAAATACGCGTCAGAGTAGCCAATTCTTTGTGGATTCAAACCAATTTCCCGTTACTGCCTTCTTACAAAGAAGGCATGAAAAAATATTTTAATGGCACATTTAGAGTCATCGACTTTAAAGGACAACCTGAAACTGCACGGGCTACCATTAATGCTTGGGTTAAGCATCATACCTTTGGCAAGATCATTGACATTTTGCATTCCCAAGCCATAGATTCATCAACCCGCATGGTCCTAGTGAGTGCTCTCTATTTGAAAGCAAAATGGAAAAACCCCTTTGATCCCCATTTAACTACTCAACAACCTTTCTTTACAGAGGATGGGGTCGTTCAGACAGCTTTATCCATGACTCAAACAGCTTATCTTCCTTATTTAGATACCCCGGAAGCAGCCGTTGTGGAACTTCCTTACATTCTTTCGCGAAAAGAAGGTCCTGAATTTTCTATGATGATTATTTTACCTCATCAAAAAGAGGCCTTGAGGGAAGTAGAAAAAGGGTTAACGGCAAGAAAGCTAGAGGAATGGAGAAAAAATTTAGAAAATACTAAGGTCCTTATAACGATTCCTAAATTTAAAGTTCTCCAATCTAGCAATCTAAAAGATATCTTAGAAAAGATGGGAATGCACACGCCTTTTAGTGAGCAAGCTAATTTTTCAAAGATAACTGAATTTAAAGGGTTAAAGATTGGAAATGTTTTACATAAAGTCTATCTATCCATGGATGAAAATGGTAGCGAAGCTGCTGCTGCCACCTCTATTAGCATGAATGTTACTTCAATTTTGGAGCCGAAAGCTCCTGTGATCTTTCAAGTAGACCATCCTTTTATTTATATGATTTATGAGAAAAAGACAGATACTATTCTCTTTATGGGAAGGGTAACCGACCCCAATAAAAGTTAGCTACTAACTCGTTAAAAAACTTACCCTCTATCAAGCGCCTAATCAATTTTGATAGAGGGTAAGACTCACAAATTTGGCTTGTTTTCTTTCTCTCTACTCCCATCTAGTAAAAAATTCTGTAATGGATTATGATTCCTTCATTAAACTGCACCTGATTAGTAAGTCCTTTCCTCAAAAATTCTATGTTTATGAACCTAAAGTATTATAAGGTCTCTGTTTACGGTATCTCAGACAAAGGCCTTGTACGCTCAAATAATGAAGATTTTTGGACGCATGTGCATGAGTTGGACTTTGTGGTTTTAACAGATGGAATGGGGGGGCATCGTGCAGGGGAAGTAGCTGCTCGTGAGGCAGCTAAGGCTCTTTGTGAGCACTTGCAGCAAACACTTGCTATCGCAGGCCCTTCGCTCTCAATTGATGAAGCTCATGGCCTTATTCAGCTATCTATCGAACATGCCAATCATACTGTCTATGAGCTGAGCAAAGCTGAAAAGGAGTGGCGGGGAATGGGAACCACCCTATGCTGCTTACTCTGCCATCCTCAGGGTATTATTTATGCTCACGTAGGGGACAGTAGAATTTATCGTTTACATAACGCTCGTCTTCGACAATTAACTAAAGATCATTCTTTGCTAAGGGAATTAGTGGACTTAGGTCAAGTGAATGAACGAAGTAAAGATAAATTTATCTATAAAAACATTATCACTAAAGCGGTAGGCACAGAAAAATCGGTGGAGCCTTCTGTGCATATTAGCGATGTAGCTAAAAATGACATTTACCTGATGTGTTCAGATGGCCTTACCGATATGCTGAGCACAAAAGAAATTGAATCCGTGCTCAACAGCATTCAAAATATTGAGGCCGCTGCCCACATTCTAGTTGCCAAAGCTAATGCAAAAGGTGGGCATGATAATATTACTTTAGTAATTATTAAAATTGATGAAACTCGTGAATAGAATTTATTTAGATAACAACGCCAGCACTTATGTGGATCCTTACGTCATCCAGGTAATGACCGAAGTCTTACGCACCTATCCGGGAAATCCTTCTAGTCCTCATTCCTTTGGCCGTGAAGCCCGCCAGGTTTTAATTCAAGCACGCCAGGCTATTGCTAGCTATCTTAAAGTACGTCCTCAAGAGATTATTTTTACTTCTGGAGGTACAGAAGGTGCAAATATGGCCATTCGCGGTATCCTAGGTGCGTTAACTCAAGGGCATATAGTGACCTCTAACGTTGAACATGCCTGTGTGCATAGCGTGATGGATTTATTGCAGCATCAAGGAATTGAGGTTACATCTCTCGCGGCAGGTTTGCATGGAGCTGTTCTGCCAAAAGATGTAGCTGCTGCTATTCGCCCCCATACCCGATTGATTGCTTTAATAGGAGCAAGTAATGAAACAGGAGTAAAAACAGATATCAAAGCTATTGCCAAGATAGCAGAAGAGGCAAATGTTCCTTTTTTTGTAGACGGGGTAGCTTTGCTTGGTAAAGAGCCATTAGAAATTCCTGCAGGTGTGTCAGCAATGTCTTTCAGTGGACATAAAATTCATGCTCCTAAAGGCTGTGGATTTATTTATCTAAAATTTTCTCAAAAATTACTTCCCTTATTGCACGGAGGACTGCAAGAATATAACCGCCGCGGAGGGACTGAAAATCTGGCCGATATTGCTGGAATGGCTGCAGCCATACAAATACTGGCCCAAACTTTACCGGAAGCTTCTGAAAAGATGCTAAAATTAAGGGTCTATTTCGAAGAGTCTTTAAAAAAGCATTTAGGCGAGGCAGTGCACATTAATGGAGAGGGGGACAGAGTTTGCAATACAGTCAACTTAAGTTTTGACGGGATAGATGGAGAAACATTGTTAGCAGCTTTAGATATGGCAGGAATAGCTGCTAGCCATGGGTCTGCCTGTTCCTCAGGAGCCATGGAGCCTTCACGTATTCTTCTTAACATGGGGATTCCTTTAAAAAGAGTAAGAGAGTCGATTCGCTTTTCTTTAAGCCGGTATGTCACTCAAGAAGAAATAGATCGTGCAATTAATATAATTGTGAATTTGGTAACCAAACTAAAGGCTTTATAAGCTATCTTTAAGAATAGAGGCTTGCAAATAAGCCAGGCATACAGGGGACTAAAAAATTGCTGGCGTTCTTTCTAAAAGACGCCGATCGATAATCCCATTATAGCGTATACAATGTTGCCAGGTATTCTGTCTTATAAAAATTTCTCTTTAAATCTTAAAGCTTTTTAAAATATTTTAGGCATTCTAAAAAGCGTAAAATTTCTCTTTGCATTAAATCTTTGCCTTATTTCGCTTAAATTTCCATGGTCATCCAAGAACACCTTTCTTTTCTCTTACTGAGAAACAAGAAGTTTTTTTTCAAGATAGATTTATATCTTACGTTCTAAGAAATTTTTCTCCATGTCTTTCTTTATAGAAAGTATAAAAAAAATAAGCGGTATGAACAGCGGCTATAGCTTCTACCCAGTACGAATATTTTTTTTCTCTTAAAATAAAAATTGATCAATAAAGATAAAAAGAATATGTTAAGGGCAATAAAGTAAGATAAGATCTTAAAAAGCAGGTTACACCAGCATTTAAGGCAATCACTTATCCTAAAACTTTTAGGAGGTTATTATGATCCCTTCATCTTCAACTTCTAGCACCCAGATAACTTTCCGCACAACACTTTCAGAGAAGATAGAAGATGCGGTCTCAGGTAAGCTGATGACTCGGGCAGTTACTTTGTTTCCTTGTGGTCATACCTTTAACGAAGATACCGTCATCGAGTGCTTAGCGCGCAATAAGCTTTGCCCTCTAGATAGAAGGCTTATTGAAAGACATGCGCCTAACTACACGGTGAGGTACCTAGCCGAAACAGCTGGATCTCATCCATTAGAAGAACCTAAGCATGAGCCTAGTGAAGAAGCTGTAGGACATTTCTTACGAGGTAAAGAACTTGCTGAGAAAGGAGATCATGCAACTGCTATAGAAGCTTTACTGCAAGCTTTGCAATTAACTCCTAGTTATGAAAAGGCCCAAGCTTATCTTGAATTTTGCCTTAAACGCTCCTCAGAAGCTTCTTCATCTTCACAGCCGCTCTCCCCTTCTTTATCAGAAAAAGGCAAAGAAAAAAGCCTTTCTTCTACAGACTCTCCTAAAGAAGGCTACACTAAACTCTTATTCAATCTGTTAGAAGAGCCTTCCATTCAAGAAAACTCTATATTAAAGAAGATATTAGAGAATCAAGTCGAAAGGCTGATGAGCCAAGAGGGTGAAGAGCTAAATGAGAAAGAAAAAGTAAACTATAAATGGACAGAAAAATTACTAGGAGAAAATAAAAAGGTTAGGCAGTTTGTGGTTGAAAAACTGCGGCAAATCCACCATCAGTCCCTTTGCCTTGCCTCGGTCGCTCCTCAACCTTCTATTTCTTCTTCATCTACTATCTCGTCTAAAGAGATTCAAGCTCTTGCTCCTCCATCTACTACTCCTATTTCCATGGTTTCGCTTTACAATGCAATTCTCCAGGTTCATTTTCCTGCGGGAAAAAGGGATTTCATAGCACAAGCTGGTATTTTAGATAAAATTTACGAAATTAAACCTAATCTTTCTATTGAAGAAAAAGTCCCTTATATTTTTCAAAAGCTTTTTACCTTAGCTGCTTCTCTTTCTCCTACAGAATTTGAAGGGAATACTAGGGGAAGCCAATCTTTTACCCTCTCTAATTATTCCTCCTATCTGCTCAATATTAACCGCCTCTTAATTTGGCAAAAGCTACCGGGAGGAAACGATTATCTCAACCAACCACAAATAAAAGCTTTATCTTTAAAGAAAAAAGGAGAGCTGCTAACGCGGTGGATAGAAGAGATGGGTAAAAACATTACCATTCTGGACTTAGATAATGTAGGCTTGACTTATTTACCGCCAGAGATAGGGCAGCTTTCTCAACTTCAAGCGCTTGGCTTAAGTAACAACCAGCTAACTGTTATTCCTCCCGAACTGTGGCATCTTTCTAAGCTGAGATGTCTCCTCTTAGACTCCAACCAGTTAAGGGCTATTCCTACATCAATTGGACACCTTTCTCAGCTGCAAACGCTTTACTTAAACTTCAACCAGTTAACTGCTATTCCTGCAGAGGTAGGGCATCTTTCTCAGCTGCAAATGTTTAGGCTAGATAGCAACCTGCTAACCACTCTTCCTGCAGCCATTGGGCAGCTTTCTCAGCTGAGAGAGCTTTGGTTAAGCAACAACCAACTCACCACTATTCCTATAGAGGTAGGGCAGCTTTCTCAACTGCAAACGCTTGACTTAACAAACAACCAACTCACCAATATTCCTGCAGAGGTAGGGCAGCTTTCTCAGCTACAACTGCTTTTATTAAGCAACAACTGGCTAACCACCATCCCTGCGGAAATGGGACAGCTTTCTCAGCTGCAAACCCTTGCATTAGACCGCAACCAGTTAACGGCTATTCCTACATCTATTGGGCAGCTTCCTCAGCTGCAAAGCCTTGCCTTAGATCGCAACCAGCTAACGGCTATTTCTACATCTATTGGGCAGCTTCCTCAGCTGCAAATGCTTTGTTTACATAACAACCAGTTAACTGCTCTTCCTGCGGAAATCGGGCAGCTTTCTCGGCTGCAAACGTTTAGGTTAGATAGCAACCTGCTAACCGCTGTTCCTGCAGCCATTGGGCAGCTTTCTCAGCTGAGAAAACTTTTATTACATAACAACCATCTAACCGCTATTCCAGCAGAGATAGGGCAGCTTTCTCGGCTGCAAACGTTTAGGTTGGATAGCAACCAATTAACCGCTGTTCCTGCAGAGATAGGGCGGCTTTCTCAGCTGAGAGCGCTTTCCTTACATAACAACCATCTAACCGCTATTCCTGCAGAGATAGGGCGGCTTTCTGAGCTGGATTGGCTTGACTTAAGCTCCAACCAGTTAACCGCTATTCCTGCAGAGGTAGGGCAGCTTACTAGGCTACAAGAGCTTGACTTAAGTAATAATCAGCTAACCGCTCTGCCTATAGAGATATGGCAGCTATCGCAGCTAAAAACTCTTGACTTAAGTAATAATCAGCTAACGGCTATTCTTGCAGAGATAGGACAGCTTTCTCAGCTACAAACGCTTGACTTAAGCAACAACCGGCTAATCTTTATTCCTCATCTTCCTAAGCTAAGATTACTCAAGATTGATGGTAATCCCCTTTAGATGGCATTATGAAGTCAATCCAATCTTTTGTACGCTTGTTTACTTTGGTGAATAAAGGAAATCCATCTTTCCTAGCCTTTGGGCCAAGGTTTCAGATAGGTAGCCTACAATTGGCAAAAATTTTCCCTTTTAAGCCTTTTAGCAGGTTATTCAGGCTATGAAATGAAAGGTTTGAGAGCAAAAACTTTGAGAGGCTAATCCAAAGAGATAGGATAAAAATGGATAAGAGGTAATAACAGCTGCTATAGCTTCTACCAAATGCCAGCAAAGATTCTCTCTTTTTTCTTTAAAATAAAAATTGATCAATAAAGATGAAAAGAATAAGTTAATGGCGAAAAGTTAGGGCAAGACCTTAAAAAGCAGGTCGGACCAGCTTTTAAGGTAATCTCTTATCATAAAATTTTAAGGAGCTTATTATGATTCCTTCATCTTCTACTTCTAGCACCCAGGTAACTTTCCGCAGTACAGTTTCAGAGAATATAGAAGATGCGGTTTCAGGAGAGCTGATGACTCGGGCAGTTACTTTATTTCCTTGTGGCCATACCTTTAACGAAGATACCGTGATCCAATGCTTAGCGCGCAATAAGCTTTGTCCTCTAGATAGAAGGCTTATTGAAAGGTATGCACCCAACTACACGGTGAGGCACTTGGCTGAAACAGCTGAATCTCATCCATTAGAAGAACTTAAGCCTGAACCTAGCCAAGAAGCTGTAGGACATTTCCTACGAGGTAAAGAACTTGCTGAACAAGGAGAGCATGCAACTGCTATAGAAGCTTTACTCCAAGCTTTGCAATTGGCTCCTGCATATGAAAAAGCTCAAGCCTACCTTGAATTTTGCCTTAAGAGCTCTTCCAAAGCTTCTTTATCTTCCCAGCAACTTCCTCCTCTTTTTACTGGGAGTAGAGATAAAGGTAAAGAGAAAAGCCTTTCTTCTATAAACTCTCCTAAAGAACGCTATACTGAACTCTTATTCAATCTGTTAGAAGAGCCTTCCATTCAAGAAAACTCTATATTAAAGAAGATATTAGAGAATCAAGTCGAAGAGTTGATGAGCCAAGAGGGTGAAGAGCTAAATGAGAAAGAAAAGATAAGCTATAAATGGACGGAGAAATTATTAGGAGAAAACAAAAAGGTTAGGCAGTTTGTCGTTGAAAAACTGCGGCAAATCCACCAGCAGCCCTCTTGTCTAGCCTCGGTCGCTCCTCAACCTTCTATTTCTACTTCATCTACTACCCCTATTTCCATGGTTTCGCTTTACAAGGCAATCGTCCAAGTTCATTTTCCTGAGGGAAGCGGGGATTCCATAGCACAAGCTGGCATTTTAGATAGGATTTATGGAATTAAGCCTACTCTTTCTGCTGAAGAAAAAGTTCCTTATATTTTTCAAAAACTTTTTACCTTAGCTGCTTCTCTTTCTCCTACAGAATTTAAAGAAAATGCTAAGGAAAGCAAGGCCTTGACCCTTTCTAATTATTCTTCCTATCTACTAAATATTAACCGCCTCTTACTTTGGCAAAATCTACCTGGAGGAACCGATTATCTCAACCAGCCAAAGATAAAAGCTTTACCTTTAAAGAAAAAAGGAGAACTGCTAAAGCAGTGGATAGAAAAGCATGGCAAAAACATTATCAAACTGAACTTAGATGAGGTAGAGGTAGGCCTGACCTTTTTACCGCCCGAGATCTGGCAACTTTCTCGGCTATCCTGCCTTTCCATAAGCAATGATCAACTAACTACTCTTCCTCCAGAAATAGGGCAGCTTTCTCATCTACAAACGCTTGACTTATGTTGCAACCAGCTAACAGCTCTGCCTGGAGAGCTCTGGCAGCTTTTTGAGCTGAGAGAGCTCTACTTAACCCTCAATCTCAATCAACTAGCTGCTATTCCTGCCGAGATAGGCCAGCTCTCTAGGCTGCAAAAGCTTGACTTACGCTACCACCAGATAGCAAATATTGCTGCCGAGATAGGTCAGCTCTCTAGGCTGCAAAAGCTTGACTTAAGCTTCAACCGTCTAACCGCTATTCCTGCCGAGATAGGGCAGCTTTCTCAGCTACAAAGGCTTTGTTTAGATAGCAACCAGCTAACCGCTATTCCTGCTGAGATAGGGCAGCTTTCTGAGCTAAATTGGCTTGACTTAAGCTCCAACCAGTTAACGGCTATTCCTGCAGCCATTGGGCAGCTTTCTAAGCTACAAAGGCTTGAATTAGGTTGCAACCAGCTAACCGTTATTCCTGCTGAGATAGGGCAGCTTTCTCAGCTACAAATGCTTAGCTTACATAACAACCAGCTAACCTCTATTCCTGCGGAAATCGGGCAGCTTTCTCAGCTAGATTGGCTTGACTTAATCCGCAACCAGCTAACCGTTGTTCCACACCTTCCTAAGGTAAGAATGCTTAATATTGAGAGTAATCTCATTTAGATGGTATTATGAAGGCAGATCTGTCTTTTTTGCACTTCTTTACGTTGGTGAATAAAGGTAAATCTACCTTCCCTAGCCTTATTTAAGGCAATCGCTTATCATAAAACTTTAAGGAGCTTATTATGATCCCTTCATCTTCTACTTCTAGCACCCAAGTAACTTTCCACAGTACAGTCTCAGAGAATATAGAAGATGCGGTCTCAGGAGAGCTGATGACTCGGGCAGTTACTTTGTTTCCTTGTGGCCATACCTTCAACGAAGATACCGTCATCCAATGCTTAGCGCGCAATAAGCTTTGTCCTCTAGATAGAAGGCTTATTGAAAGGCATGCACCTAACTACACGGTGAGGCACCTAGCTGAAACAGCTGATTCCCATCCATTAGAAGAACTTAAGCATGAGCTTAGCGAAGAAGCTATAGGACATTTCTTACGGGGTAAAGAACTTGCTGAACAAGGAGAGCATGCAACTGCTATAGAAGCTTTACTGCAAGCTTTGCAATTAACTCCTACCTATGAAAAAGCCCAAGCCTATCTTGAATTTTGCCTTAAACGCTCTTCCGAAACTTCTTTATCTTCGCAGCCACTCCCTCCTCTTCCGCCTTCTTTTCATAATAAAAATAAAGGTAAAGAGAAAAGCCTATCTTCTACAGACTCTCCTAAAGAAGGCTATACTGAACTTTTATTCAATCTGTTAGAAGAGTCTTCCATTCAAGAAAACTCTATATTAAAGAAAATACTAGAAAATCAAGTTGAAGAATTGATGAGCCAGGAGGGCGAAGAGCTAAATGAGAAAGAAAAAGTAAGCTATAAATGGACAGAAAAATTACTAGGAGAAAATAAAAAGGTTAGGCAATTTGTGGTTGAAAAACTGCGGCAACTCCACCAGCAGTCCTCCTGTCTTGTCCCAGGCGCTCCTCAACCTTCTATTTCTTCTTCATCTACTATCTCGTCTAAAGAGATTCAAGCTCTTGCTCATCCATCTCCTATTTTCATGACCTCGCTTTACAATGCAATCCTCCAGGTTCATTTTCCTAAAGGGAATTGGGATTTCATAGCACAAGCTGGCATTTTAGATAAGATTTATGAAATTAAGCCTAACCTTTCTATTGAAGAAAAAGTCCCTTATATTTTTCAAAAGCTTTTTACCTTAGCTGCTTCTCTTTCTCCTACAGAATTTGAAGGGAATACTCAGGAAAGCAAAGCTTTTACCCTCTCTAATTATTCCTCCTTTCTACTAAATATTAACCGCCTCTTACTTTGGCATAAGCTACTAGGGGGAACCGACTATCTCAACCAGCCCCAGATAAAAGCTTTACCTTTAAAGAAAAAAGGAGAACTATTAACACATTGGATGGAAGAGAATGCTAAATACATTGTCATTCTGGCCTTAGATAAATTAGGCTTGACCTTTTTACCGCCAGAGATCTGGCAGCTTTCTCATCCGCGAGCGGTTGGCTTAATCTTAAGTAATAACCAGCTAACAGTTATTCCTGCAGAGATAAGGTATCTATCTCAGCTATACGAACTTAGGTTAGACAGCAATCAGCTAACCGCTATTCCTACATCTATTGGGCAGCTTTCTCAGCTGCACAGGCTTGTCTTAAATTTCAACCAGCTAAACGCTCTTCCAGTAGAAATAGGGCAGCTTTCTCAACTGCAGGAGCTTTCGTTAAATGGCAACTGGCTAACGACTATTCCTGTTGAGATAGGGCGGCTTTCTTATCTGCAAATGCTTCTCTTAAAAGACAACCACTTAACTGCTCTGCCTGTAGAGATAGGACAGTTATCGCAACTGCAACAGCTTGACTTAAGCTCCAACCAGTTAACGGCTATTCCTGCAGCCATTGGGCAGCTTTCTCATCTTCAAGTGCTTGGCCTAAGTAACAACCATCTAGCCGCTGTTCCTGCTGAGATAGGGCAGTTATCGCCACTGCAACAGCTTGACTTAAGCTCCAACCAGTTAACGGCTATTCCTGCAGCCATTGGGCAGCTTTCTCATCTTCAAGTGCTTGGCCTAAGTAACAACTATCTAGCCGCTCTTCCTGCTGAGATAGGGCAGCTTTCTCAGTTGCAAGAGCTTGACTTAAGATATAACCCGCCGCTAACCAGTATTCCAGGCTTTCCTAAGATATGGCAATCTCTTACCATAAAAGTTTAAGGAGCTTATTATGATCCCTTCATCTTCTACTTCTAGCACCCAGTTAACTTTCCGCACTACAGTCTCAGAGAATATAGAAGATGCGGTTTCAGGTGAGCTGATGACTCGGGCTGTTACTTTATTTCCTTGTGGTCATACCTTTAACGAAGATACCGTCATCCAATGTTTAGCACGTAATAAACTTTGCCCCCTAGATAGAAGGCTTATTGAAAGGCATGCACCCAACTACACGGTGAGGCACCTAGCCGAAACAGCTGAATCTCATCCTTTAGAAGAGCTTAAGCATGAGCCTAGCGAGGAAGCTGTAGGGCATTACTTACGAGGTAAAGAACTTGCTGAGAAAGGAGAGCATGCCACTGCTATAGAGGCTTTACTGCAAGCTTTGCAATTAACTCCTACCTATGAAAAAGCCCAAGCCTATCTTGAATTTTGCCTTAAACGCTCTTCCGAGACTTCTTTATCTTCGCAACCCCTCCCTCCTTTTCCGCCTTCTTTTCATGGTACAAATGAAGGCCAAGAAAAAAGCCTAACCTCTACAGAGTCTTCTAAAGAAGGCTATACTGAACTTTTATTCAATCCTTTAGAAGAGCCTTCCATTCAAGAAAACTCTATATTAAAGAAGATATTAGAGAATCAAGTCGAAGAGTTGATGAGCCAGGAGGGCGAAGAGCTAAATGAGAAAGAAAAGATAAGCTATAAATGGACCGAAAAATTATTAGGAGAAAATAAAAAGGTTAGACCATTTATCGTTGAAAAGCTGCGGCAAATTCACTCGGACTCTTTCTCTCTTGCTCCAGTTGCTCCTCAACCTTCTATTCTTTCTTCATCTACTATTTCGTCTAAAGAAATTCAACCTCTTTCTCCTCCATCTACTACTCCTATTTCCATGGTTTCGCTTTACAATACAATTCTCCAGGTTCATTTTCCTGAAGGGAATGGGGATTTCATAGCACAAGCTGGCATTTTAGATAAGATTTATGAAATTAAGCCTAATCTTTCTATTGAAGAAAAAGTCCCTTATATTTTTCAAAAGCTTTTTACCTTAGCTGCTTCTCTTTCTCCTACAGAATTTGAAAGAAATACTATTGAAGAAAAAGTACTTTACATCTTTCGAAGGCTTTTTGCCTTAGCCCCTTCTCTTTCTCCTACAGAAGTTGAAAGAAATACTACGGAAAGTAAGGCTATCAACCTTTCTAATTATTCCTCCTATCTGCTCAATATTAACCGTCTCTTCTTCTGGCAAATGCTACCGGGAGGAACAGGGTTCTTAAACCAACCACCGATTAAAGCTTTGCCTTTAAAGAAAAAAGGGGAGTTGTTAACGCAGTGGATAGAAGAGTATGGTAAAAATATCACTACCCTGAACTTAGAAGGATTAGGCTTAACGCTTTTACCGCCAGAAATCGGTCACCTTTCTCAGCTAACTTGCCTGGTCTTAAGATACAACCATTTAACTGTTATTCCTGCTGAGATAGGGCAGCTTACTAAGCTAGAAGTGCTTAACTTAAGCTATAACCATCTAACAGCTATTCCTACATCTATTGGGCAGCTTACTAAGCTGCAAATGTTTAGATTAGACGGTAACCACCTCACCGCTATTCCTGCCGAGATAGGGCAGCTTTCTCAGCTGCAAGAGCTTGACTTAAGCTACAACCGGCTTACTGTCATTCCTTCAGAAATCTTGCGGCTTCGAGAGGCTGGGGCGTGGATTAAATTAGATTGAATGGCAATTCTCGTTAGAATGAGTTATAAAGAGTGGCTTGCTTTTTATGCGTTCCTTTACTTTGATGAATAGACGGGAATCCACCTCCCTAGCCTTTCATCTAAGCTTGTAGATTAAGATTTTAGCTTGTTGTGCGGTCTATAAAAATTTTTGAAAGCTAACATTTTAAGAAGTTAATCTAATGCAAAAGCTTTACTTAAGCTTCAACCAGCTAACGGCTCTTCCTTCTGAGATAGGGCAGCTGTCTCGGCTGCACGACCTTGACTTAAGCTACAATCAGCTAACCATTATTCCTCACCTTCCTAAGGTAGGGAGGCTTAATATGGAGGGTAATCTTCTTTAGAAGGTTTTATGAAGAGAGGCTTGTCTTTGGTATATTTCTTTAATTTACTTTGGTGAATAAACGGGAATCTATTTCTCTTAGCCTTTGGGCTAAGGTTTCAGATAAGTAGCCTACAATTGGCAAAAATTTTCCCTTTTAAGCCTTTTAGCAGGTTATGCAGGCTATGAAATGAAAGGTTTGAGAGCAAAAACTTTGGGAGGCTAATCCAAAGAGATGAGATAAAAATTGATAAGCGGCAAAGACAGCGGCTATAGCTTCTACACAGTGCTAACAAAGCTTTTCTTTTTTTTTTCTTTAAAATAAAAATTGATCAATAAAGATGAAAAGAATAAGTTAATGGCGAAAAGTTAAGGAAAGACCTTAAAAAGCAGGTCGGACCAGCAATTAAAGCAATCACTTATCCTAAAACTTTAAGGAGCTTATCATGATTCCTTCATCTTCTACTTCTAGCACTCAGGTAACTTTCCGCACTACAGTTTCAGAGAATATAGAAGATGCTGTTTCAGGAGAGTTGATGACTCGGGCGGTTACTTTGTTTCCTTGTGGTCATACCTTTAACGAAGATACCGTGATCCAATGCTTAGCACGTAACAAACTTTGTCCCCTAGATAGAAGGTTCATTGAAAGGCATGCACCCAACTACACGGTGAGGCACTTGGCTGAAACAGCTGAATCCCATCCATTAGAAGAGCTTAAGCATGAGCCTAGCGAAGAAGCTGTAGGACATTTCCTACGAGGTAAAGAACTGGCTGAGAAAGGAGAACATGCCACTGCTATAGAAGCTTTACTGCAAGCTTTGCAATTAACTCCTACCTATGAGAAAGCTCAAGCCTACCTTGAATTTTGCCTTAAACGCTCTTCAGAAGCTTCTTTATCTTTCCAGCAAGTTCCTCCTCTTTCTATCGGGAGTAGAGATAAAGGTAAAGAGAAAAGCCTTTCTTCTACAGACTCTCCTAAAGAACGTTATACCGAACTTTTATTCAATCTGTTAGAAGAGCCTTCCATTCAAGAAAACTCTATATTAAAGAAGATACTAAAGAATCAAGTCGAAGGGCTGATGAGCGAGGAGCGTGAAGAGCTGACTGAGAAAGAAAAAGTAAGCTATAAATGGACAGAAAAATTACTAGGAGAAAATAAAAAGGTTAGGCAATTTGTCGTTGAAAAGCTGCGGCAAATCCACCAGCAGTCCTCCTGTCTTGCCTCGGTCCCTCCTCAACCTTCTATTCCTTCTTCATCTACTATCTCGTCTAAAGGGATTCAGCCTCTTTCTCCTCCATCTACTACTCCTATTTCCATGGCCTCGCTTTACAACGCTATTATGCAGTTTCATTTTCCTGAGAGAAACGGGGATTCCATAGCACAAGCTGATATTTTAGATAAGATTTACGAAATTGAGCCTACTCTTTCTATTGAAGAAAAAGTACCCTACATCTTTCAAAAGCTTTTTACCTTAGCCGCTTCTCTTTCTCCTTTAGAATTTGAGGGGAATACTAAGGAAAGCAAGGCTATTACCCTTTCTAATTATTCCTCCTATCTGCTCAATATTAACCGCCTCTTACTTTGGCAAAAGTTACCAGGAGGAACAGAGTACTTAAACCAAGTGCATATTAAATCTTTACCTTTAAAGAAAAAAGGAGAACTGCTAACGCAGTGGATAGAAGAGCAAGGTAAAAACATTATCAAACTAGACTTAGATGATGAGTTAGATTTGACCATTTTACCGCCAGAGATTTGGCAGCTTTCTCAACTGGAATGGCTTAACTTAAGTAATAATCAGTTAACTACTCTTCCTCCAAACATAGGTCAGCTTTCTCAGCTGCAATCTCTTTGGTTACATAACAACCAGCTAACCGCTATTCCTGCTGAGATAGGGCAGCTTACTAAGCTAGAAGTGCTTAACTTAGGCCATAACCAGCTAAACATTATTCCTGCAGAGATAGGGCAGCTTACTAAGCTGCAAGGGCTTGCTTTAGGCTTTAACCAGTTAACCATCATTCCTGCAGAGATAGGGCAGCTTTCTCATCTGCGAATGCTTCACTTAGGAGATAACCAGCTAACCATTATTCCTGCAGAGATAGGACAGCTTTCTCAGCTGCGATCGCTTGACTTAAGTTATAACCAGCTGACCATTATTCCTGCCGAGATAGGGCAGCTTTCTCAGCTGCAAAAGCTTTACTTAAGCTTCAACCAGCTAACTATTATTCCTGCAGAGATAGGGCAGCTTTCTCATCTACATACGCTTAGGTTAAGCAATAACCAGCTAATTATTATTCCTGCCGAGATAGGGCAGCTTTCTCAGTTGGATAACCTTTGGTTAAGCAGCAACCAACTAACCGCTATTCCTGCAGAGATAGGGCATCTCTCTCAGCTGGATAAGCTTTGGTTAAACAGCAACCAACTAACCGCTATTCCTGCGGAAATCGGGCAGCTGTCTCGGCTGCAAGAGCTTGACTTACGCAAAAACCAGCTAATGGCTATTCCTGCAGAGATAAGGCAGCTTTCGCAGCTACAAAGGCTTTGGTTAAGCTATAACCAGCTAGCCGCTATTCCTGCAGAGATAGGGCAGCTTTCTCATCTACAAGAGCTTGACTTAAGAAAAAATCAGCTAAACGCTCTTCCTGTTCAGATAGGGCAGCTTTCTCATCTGCAAGAGTTTTGGTTAAGCGACAACAAGCTAAACGCTCTTCCTGCTGAGATAGGGCAGCTCTCGCAGCTGCAAGCCCTTGACTTAAGCAATAACCAGCTAACCGCTATTCCTGCTGAGATAGGGCAGCTTTCTCAGCTACAAAGGCTTTGGTTAAGTGATAACAAGCTAACCGCTCTTCCTGCTGAGATAGGACAGCTTTCTCATCTGCGAATGCTTCACTTAGGAGATAACCAGCTAACCATTATTCCTGCAGAGGTAGGGCAGCTCTCTCAGCTGCGATCGCTTGACTTAAGTTATAACCAGCTAACCGTTATTCCTCCTCTTCCTAAGCTAAGATCGCTCAAAATTGATGGTAATCCCCTTCAGATGGTAATATGAAGGTAATCCTATCTTTTGTACGCTTGTTTACTTTGGGAATAAACGGGGATCCATCTTTCCTAGCCTTTGGGATAAGGTTTCAGATAGGTAACTTATAATCAGCAAAAACTTTTCCTCTTAAGCCTTTTAGCATGTTATGCAGGCGATAAAATGAAAGATTTGTGAGCAAAAACGTTGAGAGGCTAATCCAAAGAGATGAGATAAAAATTGATAAGCGGTAAGAACAGCGGCTATAGCTTCAACAAAATGCGAACAAAGCTTTTCTCTCTTTTCCATTAAAATAAAAATTGATCAATAAAGATGAAAGGAATAAGTTAATGGCGAAAAGATAAGACAAGACCTTAAAAGGCAGGTCGAACCAGCATCTAAGGCAATCACTTATCCTAAAACTTTAAGGAGTTTATTATGATCCCTTCATCTTCTACTTCTAGCACTCAGGTAACTTTCCGCAGTACAGTCTCAGAGAATATAGAAGATGCGGTCTCAGGTGAGTTGATGACTCGGGCAGTTACTTTGTTTCCTTGTGGCCATACCTTTAATGAAGATACCGTCATCCAATGCTTAGCACGCAATAAACTTTGTCCCCTAGATAGAACGCTTATTGAAAGGCATGTACCTAACTACACAGTCAGACATCTGGCTGAAACGGCTGAATCCCATCCATTAGAAGAGCTTAAGCATGAACCTAGTGAAGAAGCTGTAGGACATTTCTTACGGGGTAAAGAACTTGCTGAACAAGGAGAGCATGCAAGCGCTATAGAAGCTTTACTGCAAGCTTTGCAATTAACTCCTACGCATGAAAAAGCTCAAGCCTATCTTGAATTTTGCCTTAAACGCTCTTCCGAAGCTTCTTCATCTTCGCAGCAAGTTCCTCCTCTTTCCATTGGGAGTAGAGATAAAGGTAAAGAGAAAAGCCTTTCCTCTACAGACTCTCCTAAAGAACGTTATACCGAACTTTTATTCAATCTTTTAGAAGAGCCTTCCATTCAAGAAAACTCTATATTAAAGAAGATATTAGAGAACCAAGTCGAAGGACTGATGAGCCAGGAGGGTGAAGAGCTAAATGAGAAAGAAAAAGTAAGCTATAAATGGACAGAAAAATTACTAGGAGAAAATAAAAAGGTTAGGCAATTTGTGGTTGAAAAACTGCGCCAAATTCACCAAGAGTCTTCCTCTCTTGCCGCAGGCATTCCTCAATCTTCTATTTCTTCTTCATCTACTATCTCGTCTAAAGAAATTCAAGCTCTTTCTCCTTCTTCCACAGCCTCTATTTCCATGACCCCGCTTTACAACGCTATTATGCAGGTTCATTTTCCTGAGGGAAACGGGGATTTCATAGCACAAGCTGGTATTTTAGATAAGATTTACAAGATTGAGCCTACTCTTTCTATTGAAGAAAAAGTACCATACATCTTTCAAAAGCTTTTTACCTTAGCTGCTTCTCTTTCTCCTACAGAATTTGAAGGGAATACTAAGGAAAACAAAGCTTTTACCCTCTCTAATTATTCCTCCTATCTACTAAATATTAACCGCCTCTTAATTTGGCAAAAGCTACCGGAAGGAAACAATTATCTCAACCAACCACGAATAAAAGCTTTATCCTTAAAGAAGAAAGGAGAGCTGTTAACCCAGTGGATAAAAGAGCAGGGTGAAAATATCACTACCCTGAACTTAGACGGGTTAGGCTTGACTTATTTACCACCCGAGGTCTGGCAGCTTTCTCACCTTCAAGCGCTTGGCTTAAGTAACAATCAGCTAACTGTTATTCCCCCAGAAATTGGACAGCTTTCCCAGCTGATAGCTCTACGCTTAGACGGTAACCATCTAACCATCATTCTTCCTGAAATCGGGCAGCTTTCTCACCTGGAATGGCTTAACTTAGGGGGGAACCAGCTAGCCGCTATTCCTGCAGCCCTCGGGCAGCTTTCTCGGCTGCAAACGCTTGGCTTAAGTAACAACCAGTTAATTGCCCTACCTGCAGTGATAGGGCAGCTTTTTCAGCTGAGAGCTCTTGGCTTAAGTAACAACCTCTTAAATGCCCTGCCTGCCGAGATAGGGCAGCTTTCTCAGCTGACGGGCCTAGACTTAAGCAACAACCAGTTAGCTGTTGTACCTGCAGAGATAGGGCAGCTATCACAGTTACAAACTCTTAACTTAGACAATAATCAGATAATTG
>NZ_JSDQ01000048.1:0-118820 GCF_000813665.1 Neochlamydia sp. EPS4
TTATTCCTTCAGCCATCGGGCAGCTTTCTCGGCTACTCTGCCTTGGTTTACAAAACAACCAGCTGAACGCTCTTCCTGCAGAGATAGGGCAGTTATCCCAACTGCGAGGGCTTAGCTTAAGTAACAACCAGTTAACTGCGGTGCCGGTAGAGATATTCCAGCTTGCTAAGCTGCAAAAGCTTTGGTTAAGCGATAATCAGCTAACAACTCTTTCTGCTCAGATAGGGAAGCTTTCTCAGCTGCAAGAGTTTGGCTTAAGCTATAACCAGCTAGCCGCTCTTCCTGCACAGCTAGGGCAGCTTTCTCAGCTGAGAAAGCTTTTCCTACATAACAACCATCTAACCGCTCTGCCTACAGAGATATGGCAGCTATCGCAGCTGGAAACTCTTGACTTAAGTAATAATCAGCTAGCGGCTATTCCTGCAGAGATAAGGCAGCTTTCTCAGCTACATTTGCTTGGCTTAAGGAACAACCATTTAACCGTTATTCCTCACCTTCCAGGGGTAATTCTTACTATTGAGGGCAATCCTCTTTAGACGGTATTATGAAGAAAGGATTATCTTTCGTGCAGTTCTTTGCTGTGGTAAAGAAACGAGGAACTATCTTCCCTAGCCTTTAAGCTAAGTTTGCAGATTAAGCTTTAGTATGTTATGCGGGCTATAAAATGAAAGATTCGTTAGCAAAAAACTTGAGAAGCTAGCCAAAGAGGTGAAAGAAAATTGGTAAAATAATGAATTTAATTTCAAGAGAGTAAAACTTTTATGCTTTTTCTAGTTTTCAAATTTGAAGAGTGGTAATCATCACGCTTTTGATTTCTAGTAAAGTCGCTTCATTGACTGTAATAACGAAGGGCTCGATATAAATCGATTCTCCCTCTTCAGGCATGTGCCCTAACTTAGAAAGGACTAGTTCTGATAGCTTTAATTTTTTCTCATCAGCTAGCTTTACATCAAATTGTTTATAAAACTCTTCAATCGTCATATCACCTGGCAGAGTTCTATCGATGATTAATTGATTAGGTAAAGCGTCTTGCTTGTGGATAGGGTGAGGGTGAGAGCCGAAGATGGCTTGCATAATGCAGTCAAGGCTAAGGATGCCGGAGGCTTGTCCATTGACATCTAAGACAACGGCTACACTCTGATTATTGCTCTTAAATTGTTTGAGGATCTGCATGATGTTAGTATTTTGGGTGATAAACCAAGGAGGAAGGCAATAGTCACGTAGCCGTTTATTATCGGCAGCGCGAATCAATAGCCGCGGGAAAGCTATTCCTATAATATGATGCATTTCCCCAAGGTGAACGGTTAAGAAACGCTCTTTTGTTTTAGCCATTAAACGTTTAGCATCTAAGATCGTAGCAGTAGCACCTATGGTAGGAATTTGGCCAATAGGGATCATGAGCTGGCGCGCTTCCTTATTGTTCATCTTAAAGATATTGGCAGTAATCGTTTCAAATTCCTTGTTTTCAGAGCTGTGGAGTTTAATGTCATCTTGCTCTTCTAAAAGCTTCTGAAGCTCTTTTTGACTAAGATAGAAGTTGGCATTAGATTCTCGTCCTCCAATTAAATAATTGGCTAGTTTTGAAAGTCCGCTAATCACCCATAAAATGGGAGCCATCAATTTGGCAGTAAAATAAACAATCGGTACTCCCATCATAGCAATATGCTCAGGATAGCGCCTAGCTGCCAAGATAGGAGCTAACTCGCCAAAAATTACGACTAGGATAACCTGCGATAAAGGGGCAAGATCAGGATCAAGGCCTATACTTTGATGGAAAACTCGAGCACATTCCGATCCAATTACCATGGCTAAATTAACGATAATTAAGGTAGTCCCAAATAATCGTGAAGGGTTATGAAGAAGATCATTAAGCCAAATTGCTCGTGTATGACCTTTGCTATAGTAATACTGCAGTCTTATCTTATTAAAAGAGACACAAGCCATTTCTGCCATAGAGAAAAAAGCTAAAACGAAAATAGAAAAAATATTAAAAAATAGCCACCAGCCTGCCGAAAGATTCATTTAATGCTACCTACTTTTAAGCCTTCGAACGTATATTCTTCTTATCCTGTTTGGATCAGCCGATAAAACTTGAAAGAGAAAGGTGTGGTTTTCAAATTTAGTGCCACTTTTAGGGATATCTCCCAGCTGTTCTGTTAGCCATCCCCCTAAGGTAACCATACTTTCACTTTGTAAATTCGTATCAAAGTAATTATTAAATTCATCCAATTCCATTTTCCCACTTGCAATAATCTCGTCTTTTCCTGCTTGGGTAAAAATAACTTTTTGATCGCGTAAATCTTTAATTTTACCTACGACTACTTCGACGATATCTTCATAGGTAACTAAGCCAGAAATAGAGCCATATTCATCTACCACCAGAGCTATTTCTTGGCCACTTTCCTCAAATCGCCTTAATAAGGTACGCGAAGGGGTGGTCTCTGGAATGTAATAGGGGCGCCATAAGAAGTTTTTTAAATCTTGGGAGGTATGGATGGCTTGCCGATGGAGAAAATATTGTTTAGCATCAATGATCCCCAAAACATTTTCAATGCCATTTTCACAGACGGGGAGACGAGTGCATTGCTTATCCACGAAAAGATGAATTAATTTTGTTAAAGGATCTTCTTTATTATAAAATAGAATTTCTTGGCGCGGACGCATGATTTCTCTTACATTTGTATCCTGCAGATTTAAATATCCTCCAATTAATTCTCGTTCCTCATGGTTAAGAATCCCCGCTTCCTCAGATTTTTTTAGCACGTGATGAAGTTCTTCGCGCGATATAACGGCATCTTTTTTTAGAAAGAAAAAAAATACACGCGAAATGGGAGAGAGAATGTAGATGATAAATGTTTTGATCGGGTATAGCAGGCGTTGTAGAGAAGCCAAAGCAGGTGCGGTATGCTTAGAAAGTTTAACATTGTTTTGTATCCCCAGGTACTTAGGTACAATCTCGCCAAAAACTAATAAAAGTACAAAAGGTAAGCCTACGGCCATTAGCCACCCACCAGCGTTTGTAAAAGCATGTGAGATAACGTTTTGCAGGAGAATATTGACGATCGTATTAAGAAGAAAAACGGTAATTAGCAACTCACGCGGCTGCGCAAGCAGCCTAGAGATCAGGCGTTCGCGTGAATCTTCACTGTTTTTAAAGCTTTTAATTCTTGTAGAAGAAAGAGAAAAAAGCGCTGCTTCTGAAGCAGAGCACCAACCAGAAGCAAGTGTGAGCAATAAGATAACTACAATTAAAATTAAACTACTTATCATGGCTTGCTTGCCATTGATTTATCAAAAAAGACTTTAATTTGTCCCTCGGGCACAAGACCTAAACCTTTCATAAGAACTTGCTCGACCCATGCCGGATCGCTTTGGCTATTAATTTCAATTAAAAGCTTTTCTTGCAAAGCATACGCTTCTTTCTTTTGTTTTTCTAGCTCTTGGTAATGCTCTTGAAGGGTAGCATACTCTTTATCCCGTACTTTCATACCCTGTTCCAATAGCATATAGATAAAAAGGCCAAACAGAATGACCCACCAAGCTTGAAAAAAAAACTGTTCTACGTATCGATTAATTTTAAGAAGAAAGAGCTGCATACATCAAATTTATATTCTTTTACTGTTTTTCTATCCAGCGTTTTAACACAAGTTAACCATCTAGCAGCTTATCAATCTGAGGGAGCATGAAAAATATCTAGATAGATGGACGAACACCTGTTTCTTATTTGATAAGAAAAAGCACAAGAACGATTTTTTATTGGATTTTTCAAGGGCACAATCTTAGATGAAAGTCTTCTTTGTTTTTTAGAATCTATTTGGCTTAAGCTAAGCCTAACTCTTTCAGATTAAAATTCAACCCTTAGGCCATTTTCTGCCTAATCGCAGAGCTTTTATAACTCATTCTAAGTAGCAAATATATTTACTAAAACTTTTTTAAAGGCCCTTTAATTTTTTTCTATAGAGGAGAGCCTAGCTTTCATTTCTAAGAAAAAATGCTTAAAAATAAAAGTGGTAAATCTTAAAAAAGATCTAAATAAATAAATCGCTATTTAAGTGGAAGCAGGATAGGCTTTTACTGCCGCCCTGCAGCCAGCTTTTTTGTCTATAGATAAGGTTTTTTACCTCTTTCTATTTTCTTTATTTATTACAGAAATTAGGCTTTAGACATGCCCCTTAAGCTTTATAATTTTTTTATCGTTAACAAGGCAAATGCTATATTTTTCTAGCATTTTCTATGCTATTTAAGTAAGCAAGCACTTGTCAAATATTTTTAGATAAGATAAAAGCCTATCCTGCTTATTACTTTGCTAAAACCCATAAATTTTTCTTAAGTTTTCGTTTAACACAACAACACTTAAGGGATGATTAAAAAAAGGAGAATCGATGAAAAAAACTATTCTGATCCAGGGGATAATAGCCTTATTCTGTCATACAGGATCTTTAATGGCACACTGCCAAATGCCTTGTGGAATTTATCATGATGAGCTGGTGTTCAATCAGGTCGATCAATATATCGAAACTATGTATAAAGGGATCACTGAGCTTAATAATAGTAAGTTTTCTACTCCCTTTGAACGCAATAACTTCATCCGATGGGTAAAGCTTAAAGATACAGCTTCAGATGAAATTGCCAATCTTATTACGGAATACTTTCTACAGCAGAAGATAAAGCCGGCCGAAGCTGACACTCCTAAACGTTTAATAAGTGCTCATAAAATGTTATTTGAGCTTACGGCCATTAAGCAGAACGTAAATATAAAGATGATAGAAGCCTTTGCTGACGAGTGGGAAAATTTTAAACAGATGTTTCACGTGATTAATTATGAATGCCAGATTGACCTCATTAAGCGCAGAAAACGAGAGAGAGATTTTCAACTTAAAGATCAGCGGAAACTAAATGATAAGCCTTCCTCTGCAGGAAATCCTCCTTCGGATGAGCAGCATGAGCATTCTTCAGCTGATCATGATCATGAGCATACTCATTAAGTATAAGAGCTTATTTTTTAGAGTTTGGTTTAGGCAGATATAAAGAAAGTGGATGAGTTTGGAAATAATGAATATGAATGTTCTAAACTTCCAACCCTAGAAAAATTTAAATCTGCCTTTCTGCCCTTTTTAAGTTTCTTATCCTTTAGTAAAGTGCCACACCTTTTCTTAAAGGATAAGGAAAATAAGGGGGGCGCTTTTTATTTACTCTTCCGGGTTCTGCTTAAATTTTTTTCTCGAGAGTTTTTATTGAGGAGGATTATTTAAAAGGTACGCAAAAAGGATGGTTAGGCTTAAAAGCAGATTTTATGCAGCTTATTCCTTGTTTTTCATCAAAGTCATTAAAAAGCGTAAAACCCATGTGGGATGCTTAAAAAAATATTTTATTAGATTTATATAGGTTACATGATTTAATGATCGATAAATAACGTGAGGATCGTTTCTAAGTGCATCTTGAAGCCATTCTTTATGTAAGAAAAAAAAGTGGCTAGGGAGTTGCTGAAGGGGAAAAAAATCGATCTCTCTTGTTTCGGCGCCTTTTTGTAGTTCTCCCTTTAAAGGGGAACATTCATATATTTCAGTAAAGCGCGAGAGTTTATTGATAGGAGTATATTCGGCTACTTTCCTTAGGACTTTTACGGTGAGACCCGTTTCTTCTAGCACTTCTCTAATAACAGCTTGACAAGAGTTTTCATTCTCTTCAACGCCCCCACCAGGTAGGACCCAAAGAGGAATATCTTGACGTTTGACTAGCAAAACCTGAGATTTATTGGAGTTAAAAATCACACCTATAGCAGCATTTTTTCTCATATAAATAGAGGTCCCAGAGGCAGTTAAACGAATAGTGTAAAGCATAGAATCATAAGAAGCAAATGAAGTATTTTTAACAGTTATAACTAGCTTATTCTTTATATTTTGCTGCCATTATTGTTAATTGACATAGAATAGCGTTTTCTATATAATTAGTCTGCTAAGCTCTCTTTGAGGCTTGATATTGAACAGATAATTAATTAGCTAAAGTTTTTTTTAAGCATTCTTTGTAGGAACTCTTAAAGGAATGCTTGAAGAAAAAAACAAGGAAGGGAGTGTCGTTCACTATTTTTCTCTTTAACTCATCAATTTTTTCTTTTTTAGTTCATCTTATCCTTTTGAATCTCTAAGGCTCTTAGCGCACACGCCTTTTGAAAAAGTTTATTGCCTTTTTGAAGAGTTTAATTGTATTATTTGTAGCTTTGCTTATTATTTGAATGGAGAAAAATATGTCTCTTAAAAAGTCATCCAGTGTAATGGCAGCAGGGTTAGCATTATTTTCCATGTTTTTCGGTGCCGGAGATCTCATTTGGCCCTTAATCTTAGGAGGAAACGCTGGCGATAAAAACTTTTTTGCTATGCTGGGCTTACTAGTAACAGGTGTAAGCCTACCTTTACTAGGCTTGATAGCGATGATGATGTTTCGAGGCGACTATCGACAATTTTTTGGCCAAACAGGTAAATGGCCAGGTCTTATTCTAGTATTTATCATACAGGCAATTTTGGGCCCCATTGGCTCTATTCCGCGCTTAATTACACTTTCCTTTGCTACTTTAAAGCCTTATATGCCTGGAAATGTGACTCTTTTTACCTTTAGCATTTTATCCTCTCTACTCGTTTTGGGCTTTACTCTAAGAAAAAATAAAGTGATTAATTTTTTGGGATTAGTTTTGACTCCTCTTCTATTACTTTGTCTAGGATGTATTCTTGTTGTAGGTTTTATTAATCCACCTGAAGCCCATCTAGTTTCCTGGGCACCCGTAGAAGCATTCAATCAGGGCTTACATGTGGGTTATAATACTTTAGATTTAATTGCAGCTTTCATTTTTGCCCCTTTAGTTTTAAGCCATTTTATGACTGATCAAGAAGAGGCTAGCAGCGGGGAGAAACGACATGAGATTTTTAATAAAATGCTTAAAGCAAGCCTTTTAGCTGCAGGCCTGCTCTCTGCAATGTATATTGGCCTGACCTCGGTGGCTTCCTTTTATACTCATGTATTGCCTGCCAACCATTTACCTGAGGAGCGCTTGTCAGCTATTGCGATGCATTTATTAGGCCCTCAAGGCGCTTTTGTGGCATGTCTAGCGGTAGCCATGGCTTGCTTGACCACAGCAATTCCGCTGGTAAGTATCTGCGCCGATTACATCCAGAATGACCTTTTGCCTGTCGACAAAGGTCCTTTATTACCTTTGGGCATTACATTAGGTATCTCATTAGGAATTGCTAATTTAGGCTTTAGTGGAATTGCAAGCATGCTTGCCCCTTTGCTTAATATCTTATGTCCTAGCCTAATCGTGTTAAGCATTTCAAATATCATCAATAAGCTATACGAGATTAGAACACGAAAAGCACCTATTTTCATTACTTTTGCTTTGTCTACTATGAATTATTTTATTTAAAAAGATAAGGTTTGCCTCATCCTCTGCATTCTAAAAACTTTTTGGAAAAGAACGTTTGATCACCTTTAGAAAAAGACATTAAGTTTTTTGGAAGCCATTAAAATAAATAGTCTTTCTTCAAGCATTTCTATGCTGATTTTGTAAGAAAGCTAGTTTGGATTTTCCTAGATAGAAGCAGATATGTTTTTAAGAAAGGCAAAGTAAAACTGCCGTGTTTTTTCTATCCGCGCAACTATTGCGCCCTAACATAAATCACTTCTTGTTTTAAGCTTGAAGAGACTCTCTGAGGGGATTAGTGGCTTTCTGGATAGCTAAACGAAAAGGAATTAATAATACAAAATCAAAAAGTATTTTAATACTTAAGTCACTAAGAGCCCAATTCATCAGCGGAACAGGCTCTCCCCAAAACGCTAGACTCCAAAAGATGCAAGTATCTACAAAAGATGCTCCTATTGAAGCAAATAAAGGGGCAAACCACCATGTCCTTTTTCGCATAGAAGCAAAAATGCTGATATCTAATAGCTGAGAGATCAAAAAAGCTAGCCCTGAAGCACAAGCTATCTTAGGTGTAGACAACCAAATAGATAATAAAAATGCCAGCATAAAACCTACATAGACGACGCGTTTAGCAACTCTAGGGCCATGCAGGCAATTATTAACTTCAGTGACCAAAAATGATAGTGGATAAGTAAAAGATCCCCATGTAAGCCAATCATTAATAGGAAATTGAACCAAAAAATTGCAGCTGGTGACGATAGCAATCATGGCAAGGTAAGCGAATTGAATACTGAACATACAACCCTCTGATTAAAAGCGTTATCTTACATAAAATGAGAATTATATGCCTACATTTTGTGTGTTTTCTTTGCTGATAAATATTTCTTTTTTTCTCTTAATAGAATCTCTTTATGTTTAAATTTAATCTATAAGCTTAAGCAAGTTTTGCTTGATTATTACAAACCTCTTCTCGAAGTTGCTCAATTGAGCCAGTAAATAGGAAAAGACGCCGCCGGACAAAGAAGCTCTATCCTGGTTTTCAGAAAATTTTTACTGGTTATTATTTTGAAATTTTTCCTAGAGCTCATGGATAGGCTTTATAGCCATCCTCTCTTTATGATTGATCTTTATTCTCGCGTATGCGAATAAATAATTTTACTGTTTTTTTGCTTGCTTACTAGAAAAATTTGGTACTTATTTTGTTTTTAAGGGTTTTTAATCTTAAAGAAATTGGGGAAGATATGTCAGAAGAGTTAAAGATTATCTGGATTTTAGCTATAGGGTTTGGGCTAGCGTGCCTTTTGGGATATTCGGCTCATCGCATGAAATTATCGCCTATCCTAGGGTATGTAATTGCTGGATATTTGATTGGACCTAATTTTCCCGGTTTTGTTGCCGATCCTCGTTTATCAGAACAATTAGCTAACATCGGGGTAACTCTGCTGATGTTCGCCGTAGGCCTTAATTTTAAGTGGAATGATTTGGCAGCTGTAAAGAAGATTGTTTTGCCCGGGGCCCTGATTCTTTCCCTCCTCTCTATTGGAGCTGGCATATTTTTAAGCGTTTATCTGGGTCAAACCATGCAAGCTGGATTTGTGATTGGCTTGGCCATTTGTGTCTCTAGTACAGTAGTTATTGTACGGGGCCTAGTGGATCAAAATTTACTTCAGACCCCTCAAGGTCACACAGTATTAGGATGGACGATCGTAGAAGATATCATTTCCGTCTTAGGACTTATTTTATTGCCTACGTTGGTGCAATCTAATTTAGGTGGCGAAAATTCTGGTGTAGAATTTATGTATTCACTAGGAACTTTAATTTTAAAAATCATCGCCTTAGGGGTCATCATTTATTATGTAGGAGAAAAGCTGGTCAAAGAAGTTTTAACTGTTGTCGCTCGGACCCGCTCGCATGAATTGTTTACTTTAGCAATTTTGTCTTGCGTCTTTTTTATTGCTATTGGTAGTGCTTATCTATTCGGAGTGTCTTTAGCATTGGGCGCTTTTATTGCCGGAACTGTCGTAGGAAAAACAGAAGTGAGCCATCAAGCTGCTGCTAATGCCTTACCTATGCGCGATGCTTTTGCCGTTATTTTCTTTCTATCCGTAGGAATGCTCTTTAATCCTACGGTAGTTAAAAATAATTTGCCTCTTTTTTTCGGCTTGCTTTTTATCATTCTGGCTTTAAGACCGATGATGGCATTTTTAATCATTAAGTTAGCCAAGTATCCGCAAAGTATAGCGATTTCAGTAGCAGTGGCCATCAGCCAAATAGGTGAATATTCCTTTATCTTAGCCGAAGAGGGAAACCAGCTGAAGATATTGTCAGACAACGCCTATGATATTTTAGTAGCCTGCGCCTTTATTAGTATTATGTTAAATCCTCTTTTATTTCAGCTATTTAGACCTTTAGCTTCCCAGAAAACAAAAAAACTTTTTCCTGAAAATAAGGAGGCTGATCAATCCTTAGAAGCCTTATATAAAAATGTGGATCTTCAACAATCTTTTCTGCCCCGAGCTTTAGTCATCGGCTATGGTCCTGTCGGCCGGGCCGTCACCCATTATCTTAAGGAAAGCAACTTCCATCCTCTCGTGATAGATCGGAATATCGATACTGTAGCTGCCATGAAAGAAAAGGGGATTGAAGCCATATTTGGTGATGCCACCCAGTTTCAGATCATGGAAAAAGCTGATCTTACTAACCTTCAGCTAATGGTAGTCACTACACCCGATTTGCATATAACCCAATCAATTATTCAAGTGGCCTATCATATTAACCCCTATATTAAAATTATTGCACGCTCCCACTATAAAGTAGATCATCAATTTCTTAAATTTGCAGAAGTACCCATGGTGTGGGATGAGGAAGCTGCTGCCGAAAAGATGGTTTCTCTTCTTCGCACTCAATTAGCTTAAGTTTCCCCTAACATTTGAACGATAAAAAATTGAAGGGGGATGTGTTTAACAAAATTAAGTAAGTAAAACTTAGAATTAATTTTGAATCACGCAGAAGATGTCTAAAGTAGTGTGAGCTGATTTATAGCACTTTTTCTTGCTAACGGAAGATTGTAAGGATGGAACTTATTAAGATTGCTATATTTCTGGGGAGCAGCTTATTACTCTGTCATGATAGGGATGCAAACAAGCTTGGGCTTGATACGAGCACCCTCAAAGCAAACATTTCCCTTAGACTATCCCAAGACTGTTAATGAAGCTTATAATACCTCTTGAAGAAACTTTATTTGTATGGCTAAAAAGAGAATTAACCCTTTAAGTTGGCTTTCTCCTTAAAAACACAGTTTTATTAAGCATAGGCTTGCATAAAGAGCTGCTCAAAAGTGCATAACATAGAAAAGCAAACGCCTAGATTTTTTGAAGGTATGGTTAATGATAGCAATGCCAGTTCTTTAATTGCGCTTTAAGTCAGGTTTATAAGGATTCAGCGTACCCTCGTTCCAGAAAATCTTTAACAATCTGAATGGCGTTGGCTTGTTGCTTTTTTGGGTCCCACCCATCGCCTCTATCACGCCGTTTAGCAATATTTGCTTCTTTAGTCCAGCCTTCCCATTTAAATTGGCCGTTTTTTATTCTTTCAAAAATCTTTAAAATATGATCTTTTAAATGGATGGTTGCTTCAAAAGGGGCTAGTGCTCCTTCTACCACTTGGCTTAGTAAATTGAGAGCCAGTGTTCTTCCTTCTACTTCTTCTTCGGCATCTATTTCGTTAATCACTTCATCCACTATGTCCTCCGTTGAGGATAAATATTAGACGGTTGCGAAGGATGCATCTGTGTATGCCAAGGAGGAAAAAGAGGTGGTAGACAGGAAGGGAGGGGTAATATACCTTGAGAGTAATAGTGAGGTTGTGGAGGAGGAGGTAAGGGTAAAGTAGAAAAGACGGCAGCAGATTCTTCGTTTTGCTGATTTTGTAACTCTTGGGAAAGCGTGTGTCTGATTTTCTTTGCACGATTGATTTCTTCCAACCTTACAGCTTGTATTTTTTCTGCATGAGAAGCATGTGGGAAAAGGGAAGCCTGGCTTGATTCTTCGCTCGAAGGGGCTGGCGCTTCTCTTTTTCTTTTCTTGAGTTTTTTTTGAAGATATGAAGTATTAGAGCTAGGACGTGGAGGTGGTATCGGGCTAGATATATATTTTCCAAATAAAATATTATAATAAATAAAATAAATGATAAGGTTGATTATGTTTATAAATGATTCAGATATAAGTAATAATTATAGTCCTCCCTTAGTTAAGGGGCAAGAAGTAAAAAAACACGAGATTAGTTTTGAACTTTCTAGTCTCCTTGAAAAAATTGAGTGGTGCAGTAATAAACGTTTTGTAGAACTTGCGGACGAAAATTCTAAAAAAAATTTAGATTACATTTTAGCAGCAGTGGTAGATGAAAACAATCAGACTACATTTTATGATGGGTGCCAATTTACCCGCTTCATTCAAGAAGTTGATGGAATATATAGCCCATCCACACAAGCAAAAATTAAGGATATTTATTATTATTTTCTCAATCCCAATAAACAAGAGCTGCAGCCTTTGTTTACCAAAAAAGATTTAGAATCTCCTCTTTATTGGAATTACTTATTTGCTAATGATTCTCTTTTAGAAGAAAGTGCTAGGGCAGAATGTTTATTTCAGTTAGGAAATTGTTATTATCAGGGAAGCGGTGTAGAAGTAAATATGAAATACGCTTTAGAATATTACAGACGAGCTATAAATCTAGCGAACCATGCAAAAGCGGTATTGATGTTGGCTTACTGCTATGAAAATGGAGAAGGAATAGAAAAAAATGAAGAATCAGCTCGCCATTGGTATAGCCAGGCAGTATCTCATTCTTCTGATCCAGTTTTAAAGCAATTGGCAAGTCAAAAGCTTACTTACATTGAAAAAGAAGTTTAGCTTAAAAAATCATACTTTACAGAAAAAAAAGCTAAGTAAGAGATTTTATATATGTTTGACGTAGAAGGAATAGTTATTAAAAAACTAACTGTACAGGTTCTTTTATCTACTTAAGAATTTTGCGATCTTAAAAATACTTTAAGGCTAAAAAAAAATCAATTGCAATTAGAGGGGGTGTTTTTTTACACCCGCTCCTTCAAGAAGTTTAAACGTATATTCAGCTTCTTGAGAGGCAGATAGAGTTACTGATAAGTCCAATTCAAGAGCTGCTGGCAACAACTCAGGAACTTAAGTTCCACTTAAAACGCTTTCTTGTGATGAGAATGTGATCGAGCTTTTCAAACGATTTAAAATCATAGCAGATCGCTTCAGAAATAGACGTAAAAGATTTACACTTGGCTTCAACTTAATCGCAAAATCTATAACTTGGAATTAAATATGTAGGCCTTGCAAGAGGCCTACTCTGTTTTAAGGTAACTGGGTTTTTTATACTACACTATATCGATATTCGATATAATGGAATAAAAATGAGATAAAAAGCTTAATTCAATTGTTTGCTGAAGCCCACCTCAGACATTTTGCACGAGATGAACTCTAAGCGTGCAAGGAAAAGATTAGATTCCTCATTATTATACTCAATTGCTTGTAGAAAGTTAGATATGTTAAATGCCTCGATTAATTGGATGGATTTTAAAAGACAGCCAGCAAATAGGCTGGAGGTTTTAAAAGGAAGCTTTAAAGGTAAGTACAGCATTCGTATTAATGATCAATATCCGGTTGTATTCACTTGGGATATCCGAGGGCCAGAGCAAGTTGAAATTATAGATGATCATTAGGCAAGAAAAGAGGAAATCATGCTTTCAAAAAATAGATCACCCATACATCCTGGAGAGGTATTGCTAGAAGAATTTCTTAAACCTCTTAAAATTTCGCAAGCGCAATTTGCTAGTTACCTGGGAGGGACTTGGACTCAACCTAAAATTAGTGAAATCATCAGCAAAAAACGAGGCGTAACGGAGGCAATAGCTCTAGATTTTGCGGATGCCTTAAGGGCCTCGCCTGAGTTTTGGCTTAATCTTCAAAATGGATATGACCTTTGGTTTGCAAGGCAAAACCATCAGCCGATTCCTCGAATACCTGCACTAAAAGCCGTAGGTTTTTAATTTTAATGCTCCTTTGATATTCAATCGAATAACCGTCAGCGATTTAAAGCTCTCTTCTCTTTAATGCAAGGATGACTTCTTAGGATCATGGGTGTAAGAAGTACACGCTAGGCTCTTATTGCCGATGCCTATGAGCCAACAGATTAGTAGGCTTGTAAATGTATTTAATTAAAAAATTTCAGGAAACCGACAGCAAAGCATTCGTTTGTTTCCTTAACGAACAGTTTGAAGATAATGGATGGAAGAAAGAGAAGGAGGATAAGCTGAGAAAAAGAGTTCTCTCTTGTTTATAAGCCATGAAAGACTACTTTTAGATCTAAAAAAGGTAGAAAGCAACAGCTTAAAAAAAGATTGAAAAGCCAGTCCAACGTCGTTTAAAAGAAGCAGAATTTCTGTGTGAGGAATTGAAAGAGAAAGGAAGACAGTTATGAAAAAAGTGATCAAGTACGAAGAAAGTTCAGGGAATGTATTTGCTGATCTAGGCATTGAAAATCCTGAGGAAGCTTTAGCTAAAGCTGAGCTTGCTCGTCAGATTGCTAAACTTATTAAAAAGAAAAAACTCAAACAAAAGCAAGCTGCCGAAATTTTAGGAATAGACCAACCAAAAATCTCTGCTTTAATTCGCGGAAGATTGCGTAGCTTTTCACTTGAACGACTTATCTGCTTCCTCAATGAATTAGGCCAAGATGTTACCATTATGATTAGTCCTGCCAAATCCGCATCACGCGGTCACACCTGGATGAGTGAATCCCATTCGAATACACCTATTGTTGTCTTAGAAAAATAAGAGGAATGGCTTAAACCATAGATGATTTACAAATTAAAGATATGAATTCTGAGGATATTGCAGTGGTTTCTCGGACCTATGCTGAAGCTTTTCCTAGATAAGCTCTTTTCTGAGCCATGTATCACATGTAACATTAATGCTTACCCTCGAATTAGGCTCTTTGTGGCCGAAATCGAGAATAAAATTGTGGGATATATCCAATACGCTGTCATTTAAAGTGCTCGGGTTGCGGTCGAAACTTCACCGAAAGCCAGTCTTCCGGACACGACAGCAAATAGGTTTGTTATCCACTATCCCAGAGGATGTAGAAGGGAAGTGAGTGCTTTAGAGATTAATGATAAGCTCGATATTTATTTGAAAGGCCTTTGTCCTAATCCAGAAGATGTAGAGCTATATTTAGTCATGATGGAAGCTACCTTTAAAGCTAAAGAAGGTGATAGAGAGCTGCAGCTCAGCAAATTCAAGAGCCAGCTAACTAACCATGAAGCTAGCGTACCTAAATTTGATTAACAAGGATTTATAACAGGCGAGCTGGAAGCTGACTCTTATAACCGTCTCAAACTTCATAATCGGAGTCAAATGGAGAAATTAAAGCTTGATAGGGAAGCACTAAAGGTTTAATGATACAGCCTTTGAAATATAGAGCAGGTATATGGCATTAATCTTTTGACACATATGGATGCCTACTTCCAAATGGTGCCTTGGGATGTGAAACGGAAAATGCTTGTTTTTATGTAGGTGGAAAATTAGTTTTTCAATAGGGAAATTATCGAGCCGAGGGAATGAACCTAAACCTATCTCTTATCTTGCAGAAAAACAACGAGCTACAAAATGAAAAAACCGGAGACATTGTCATTTCTGAAAATTTCTCCGGCAATGTGCCCAAGATAGGACTCGAACCTACACACCTTACGGCACCAGAACCTAAATCTGGCGTGTCTACCAATTTCACCACTTGGGCTCAAATATTACAAATATGCGGCTAGGTTAAGCAATTTCCACCCTTCTTGTCAATGTGTATTACTTAAATCGGCAAAAGGAGAAAAAGTTTCTTTAATATTTCTTAACAATCCCTTGTTATACTCCGAAATAATATTTAATTTTTTAAAAAATAACGATTCATGCTTGGTAAAATTTATCTTTCTTTTCTCTACATCTTGCCTTTCTTTTCTCTTGAGGGCTTAGAAAACGCTAAATCTTTATCTTTCGATGCCGAGAATCTTGTCCAAGAGGTAGTGTTTGATGGAAAGGAAGCTTCTACTCTTCCTATAAGTGAATGGCGCTTGAAGAATGGTATGAAAGTCATATTGAAGCAAACAAATGATGAGGAAAATGAAATCTCTGTGCGTTTGGTGGCCTTAGGGGGTTATGGATCTGTGGAACCTGAAGATCGTGCTTCAGCTGAATTGGCAGCAAGCGTAGCTATGGAATCCGGAATAGGGGAATGGTGCCCTGACAAGTTAGCGGCGCTCTTATATGATCAATCCATAGAATTGAATATTAAAATAGAACCTTTCGTTCGATCCATTGACGCTTCTTTCCCCCCTGAAAGTCTGGAAATATTTTTTACGTTAGTTAAGAAGATTTTTCAACAGCCCAGATGCACTCCTGAAGCTTTCAATCAGGTGTTAAAAAGTAAAAAGGATGAATTGACACGAAGAGGCAGAGAAGTAGATAGCGATAGGCTTTTAAAGGTTATTGCGGTGCAGGAGCAGCATGCTTTGAACCCTTTAAGTTTTACAGATCTTAAAAAAGCTAGGGTGAGTCAGTCTGAAAGTTTTTTTCGTGCAGCTTTTTCTAATCCTGCAGACTTTGTTTGCATTATTGTAGGTAAGATTAATGCCGAAAAAATAAAAAAACTTTGTAGTGACAGTTTTTCTACTTTGAGTGTCCAAAAGATAGACCAGGAATTTATCCTTCCTCATTATAAGAAAGCTCCTAAAGTTAGGATGACTAAAATTCACCATCTTCCCCATAGCCAAGAAAGTCTAGTTTATTTGTCTTTGCCTCTTCATCTCTGTTTGGATCCTATCCGCTTAGAACATTTGGAGCTTGCTTGCCAGATCATAGAAACTCGCTTAAGAAATCATATAAAAAACCATTCTTCGGAGAGTAGGGGAATGGATGTAAGGTATGAGCTGCCCTTATACCCTTCTTTAGAATATCCATGGATAACCGTTCAATTTCATGTGGATGATAAACAGATTAATTCTACTTTAGACTTAGCTCTACAGCAGATAAAAACTATATGTAGAGAAGGTTTTTCTTTAGATGAAGTTACAGCGGCCTCCCAACTTAAGCAAAAAAGGGCAAAGCTGTGGGAGTGTAGTCACGATTATTGGATTATTCTTTTGTCTAATCATTATCTATGGAAATGGAATTCTAAAAAAATTGTAGAAAGATTTCAAATGCCTCAAGTGATAGATCCTAAAGAAATTCATTTTACTCTTTGTCATTCTTTATTAATTGATGAATACACCCCTTTATATTTAGAAGACTAGTATTTTTCTTGTCCATTTTGCTTCAATTTTGATAAATTGGAAAACTTAACAAAGGATTTACATCTTGGGTGAATTTTCTAATATATTAATAATAAATATTGCTACTATTAATAACATTTTTTATACTTGATTTTTAAATTAACATTTAATAAAAGAGGATATATGGAATTAATCGATCAAATTCAGTTTTATAGTACTCGGCTAATCAATGGAGACTGCCTTAACAATTTTCGTTTTAATAACACCTCAGAGATTCGAGAAATATTGATAGCAAAGATAGCTTCTGTGGCACTTATAGCGGGTATAATAACAGCCTTTTTTACTATTACTTGGGCTCCTATGGTATTTATTGTTGCAGGAGTAGCAGCTTTTGCTTACTACACAGCCGAAGGATTAGAGCCGCCTTCTAAGGAGTATGTAACAAACGTCATCGAAAAGATAAGAACAACTTGATAAAATGTTTAGTCAAGAGTTTCTTTTCCCTTCTTTTTGCTTACTTAAAAGGATAGACCTTCTTGAGAATTTTTAAGAGGAAAGTTAAAAAATAAGGGGTTGCTAATAAAACAATTTCTATCCAATTAAATAATTGCTTGTTTGGGGAATAAAAGTTAATCCTAAAAATATTAACGTGAAAGCTTTTGAACCCCCTTCTTTTGATAATTTTTGAGTAGTTCTTAGCGTTGAGGGGTAAGAAATAATTATCTTCTCCCACGTAAAAACTCTCTACCTCTACTTCACTTTCGCGCGACATGCTCCTACCTCTATAATGTGTGAAGAGGTCTAAAGGAAATAATTTCATAAAATTGAGTTTTAAGCTAATGATTTTGACTATATTTAGTTCGACATAATTTAAAGCATTTTCTCCCTGAGACAAGATTTTAGGAGCGTTTTTCTCAAAAAATGCTATATTTTTTTTACAAGTAAATCATTACCAAACCCCCTAATTTCTTGCAAAGTTTACTATGAAACCAAACAAGTCAAATAACCAACAAGGCCGCCTTTTTAAATCCCGCTTTAGCAATGGAATTAACTAGAATCATCCTCTTGTCCAGCTATCCAAGTTGATTGAATGGAAGCAGCTGGAAGAAGAGTTTGATAAGCTATTTGTAGAAAATGTAGGCCAACCAGCTAAGCCTGTAAGGCTAGTTGTAGAGCTTTTTATCTTGCAACACATGTATGGACTTTCGGATGAAAATGTGGTGTATCGATGGGTAGAAAATCCTTATCGGCAATGTTTTTGTGGATATCATCATTTCCAGCATGAACTGCCTATCCACCCTACTTTTTTAATTAAATGGAGGTCTAGGTTAGGAGAAGCTAGATTTAGCAAGATTTTACAAGGAACGATAGCAGCAGCTGTTTTGACAGGCACAGTGAAAAAAAAAGCCTTAAAAAAGTCATTGCCGATACAACAATGATGCCTAAAGCTATCGCTTTTCCTACCGATGCCAAGCTTTACTTTAAGTCTATTCAGGCACTTGTAAAAATGGCTGATAATTACCAAATCACTCTGCGACAAACTCACGAGAAGCTAGCTAAAACAGCTTTGTGCATGCGTGCTGGCTATGCATATGCTCGCCAAATGAAAAGAGCTAAAAGAGAAGAAAAAAGGCTGAATGGCTATTTAGGAAGGTTAATACGCGATTTTGAAAGAAAGACAGAAGAGCAAGCCTTTGAGCCAGAAAGCTCTTTTTTTAGAAACCATCAAACGTATTTTTAACCATAAAAGAAACGATTCATCTAAAGTGTATAGCCTGCATGAGCCCCATGTGGAATGTATTGCTAAAGGTAAAGTTGAGAAAAAATATGAATTTGGCTGCAAAGCTTCGCGAGTGATTACTCATCAAGAAGGGTTAGCGTTAGATATCAGATTCATCCATGGCAATCCGTACGATGGGCACATGCTTGAAGAAGCCATTAAGAAAGCTTTAGCATAATAGCGGCAAGAACATCGAAATAGCTTTTGTAGATAAAGGTTATCGAGGTCATACGGTAGAAGGCAAAACTATATTTATTTCTGGGCAAAGAAAAGGCTTAAATTATTGAATCAAAACTCAAATCAAAAGACGCCAAGCGATAGAACCTCATATCGGCCACATGAAAAATGATGGCAAACTTGGACGCAATTATCTTAAAAGCCGATTGGGAGATTGTTTTAACGCCATTTTATGTGGAATTGGCCATAATATACGTTTAATTTACAACTGGCTAGTCGCTCAAAATTTTCCCAAGCGTCTTTATTCAGGCTACAAAAGTTCATTTTCTCTTTTAATTGCATTAAAACCCTATCTTGAAGGCTACCCCCTGCTCTAAAACTCTTAATTTTTAGTCAATATTCATCTTCAGCAACAAAATTTCTTGAATTTTTGTTTTTTTAGATCAGCACTAACAAATAGTTCGCAATTTTTCTTTCTAAAATGGATACAATAAGGAAGTCTTTTTGCCATGGGTTCGATAGATTTTTTTTTCTCCATCTAATATTAGTCCTGAAATGTATAATCTGCACCAGTGGACTCTTTCTGATCTTCCTAAGTAGACTTTAAAACGTTGATCCATTCATTAAGTTGCTCGCGAATGGAATTTAATTGATCTAGATCCATTGCCCCCTCCTTAATTAACAAAACTTACTTACATTAATATTAGAAACCTACTTAACGAGGTAGTACTATATAATAGGAGATAGTGCTCTTTAGACGCCAGCTACCTTACAAGTCTTTAAAAGAGAACAAAGCTTATTTATCACGCGTGTGCCTATGCAAATCAAAGAGGCTAAAGAACTCATAGGAGTGTAGAGCCACTTGCTGACAGCCAAAACTTTATTGAAACGATTCGCCAAGGATTTAGAGAGATTAACAATCTTTATGCGAACGACAATCCGACATATTCTCTTGGCAACCCCTTAATCACGACTTTGGGTGCAATCCTTGCAGGAGCCAAAACGCTAGTTGAGATCCACGCCTAGCAGAGATTAAATAAAAAATGTTTAAGCGTTTGTGAGGGATAGATAAAGAACCAAGCTATTAGATCCATACCATATCGAGAAGTATTTTGTAAAATGGATGCTATCCTTACCAGAAGATGGAAAAAAGCAAACTGATTACCATTGATGGTAAACATTTTAAAGGATCTGCAAGAAGCAAAAAAATATCCTTAGTTTCTGCTTAGAATAGTCGGCGTAGTTTATTGCTGAGGCTGATAAAAGTAGATGAAAAATCAAATGAGATTATGGCGATCCCTGAATTGCTTGAGGTTATGGATATTAATGTTACGATCACTATGAGAGGGGTAGGGAGGGCTGCGGTAAATTGCTTTATAAGGTAATCAAGAAAAGTTACTGTCTAAAAGCTGAAAGTTTTTTTGAGCAAGTAAGAACAATCGGCTATAAAGAAGCAGAGTACAAAACAGTATTCAATGGCGAGAAAAGGCATGGAAGAATAAAAGAACGTGGAGCGTAGCTACTAATGACTTTGCATGGTTAGATTGCAAAAAAGATTGGAAGGACCTATAGCTTCCTAATAGAAGTGACCTCTACGCTAACAATCTAAGGAAAAACAACGGAAGCAAAAGCTATTATATCTGTAAATATTGTGCTTACGTCAAAAGAGGCAGGAAAGAATGCTAAGAGCTAGTGGACCGTAAAAAATTATTTGCATGGAAATAGTGATGAGAATTTTAAAGAAGATAGTAGCTTGCCAGCCATAGATCCTGCAGCGGAAAATCTAGTCATTCTTAGAAGATTAGCAAGCACCCTGATTAGAATAGGCTTTGGGAGGTATGCGTGGAACTGCCAAGCGAAGAAGACAGGCTGTTCGGGATGATTCTTGGACCCTAAGGTTTTTGTCAATAATAGTTAGGGTGATCTGTAAAAAAATTTAATTAAAATGCCCTGCTACCCACTCAGTTCCAAATATTTACAATTTGCTTGCGAAAAAATAAAGCTTGTATAAAAATTATATCAATTTAATTAGTGCTATTTTGTAAATAATAAAGTTTGCCTATCATATTTTCTAGGCAAAAATTAATAAAAAATTTAGCCGGGGAGTAAACCTTATGGAGCCTATAGTAAACCATTTTTTAAATAAATTTTTTTATGAAAAAGATCAACCTGAAGCATGCAAGAATCGCATGTCTTTTGTCGAAAAAAGGCAAGATAGAAGACCATACGAGAATCTATTCTTAGTCGAGCTTGGCCCCAGGCACTTATGTCAGACAGGCATTGAGGAGAAAAATAGGATTTCTAAAATTCAAATTTTTGCCGATAAAAAAATTCTTCTTATAAAATCAGAAGGCGAGCAAGTAGAACTTTCCTCCTATTTTAGTAATATACCTTCTTTAATGGCAACAAACGGGGCTAAATCGTATGTAGAAAATCATTTTTTCAAACTTCATCAATTAAGTAGCGGAGATTACAAATTGGAATCTTATGCAAGGGGCTTGGGGGGAGGGAAAGCAAGGGCTATCCATAAAGCAGTCAAAAAGGGAAATGTAAAGCAGCTAAAGAAAATTATTGAAATTGAAATTAAAAAAAGAATCGTTATTCCATTGATGTAGTAGATGAAAAAAATAATACCGCTCTAGTCTTAGCCTGTGCTAGCAAAAAAACTAATCTAGAAATAATAAAAATTTTAATTGCAGCAGGGTCTGAATTAGATTTTAGCGGAAGCCATACTCCCTTAACTGCAGCCTGCAGCGTGGGCGATCTTAGCCTTGTTAACTATTTGATAGAGCAAGGGGCGAATGTAAATACAGTAGATCAATCTAATCAATCCCCCCTTTATCATGCCTGTAATGAAGCACAAATTCATTTTGACATCATTCACAGCCTTATAAGTGCAGGGGCTAATCTTCATCAAACTACCGACGATAACCAAACATGCTTGCATACTGCCTCCGAAAAAGGTAATGTGGAAGTTGTAAACCTTCTAATCCAGCAGGGAATAGATGTACATGTTTTGGATAAAACGGGTCGATCTGCACTTCATTACGCCTGCTGCGTTAATGGTAATCAGAGCCTAAAGATTATCGAGTATTTAGTTAACGCTGGTGCTGACCCCAATCAGAAAGATAACGCTAACAAGACTCCTCTAATGTTTGCTTACAAACATTCTAATTTTGCAGCCGTTCATTATCTTATTCCCATAACAAAAGATCTTGATACATATGATGAAGAAGGCTACTCAATCCTGCATAAGGCTTGTATATTGAGGCAGGAATCAATTGTTAGGCTTCTACTTGAATATGGAGCTGATGTAAATCTTGTGGCTTTGAATGAAGGAGGCTCGACTCCCTTAATGGAAGCTTGCTTTTTACATAAGACTGAGAGGAATGCTAATATTGTAGATTTATTGATAGACGCAGGTGCTGATATTAATATAGAAAATGAGGTAAATTCTGACACTGCGCTTATTTTTGCATGTCGAGGTCGAGGAAATGTTGATATGAAAATTGTGCATAGATTAGTTGAAGCAGGCGCCAACCTCAATCATGTTAATCGTGAAGGTGTTACAGCATTAGGAGTAGCTAGGTCATGTAAGGTTTCAGCTTGCGTTGCTTATTTAAGTTCAAATCCTCAACCGGTTCACATGAGCCATAATCGCCCCGCTTTTGTACGTAAAGCCTATAATGAAGCAACTAAAGAATGTGCTGCTCAAGTAGCAAGTAGATCAGTTAGAATGCTTATAACGACGGGCAAAAATATACCAAGCCAAGAACGTAAGGAAATTTTTAACATTATTATTGATCAGTTAGGTTCTAGTGACTTTTTTGCTTCGTTAGTGGGGGATGACTATGAAAAAACTAATTCTAGAAATAAGCTTGCTGAGGAGATTAAGAAAGAATTGGATTTATTATTTAGCAGTGGGTTTGAACTCAGTGAAGTCAAGCAAAGTATAAAATATGCCATCGCTCAATGGAAAGCATTGCAAGCGCCACGTCCATCTGCTTACCTCCCCCAGGAGGGGCCGACCACGACAACACAAGCCACTGACAGTCAATGTAACTTGAGCGACACGGCATCAATAATAAGTGGTGCAGCACAAATTGCTGGTACTGTATTTAGTGTGCTCTAAGCGATAGAATTCTGTTTGCCCTAATCACAACAAATGGATAGCTTTAATTACGATTGCAGATTGAAACGGGCAAACAGTCTAACCCTACTTCTGAATATAAGAGAAAAAATTCCTTTAAATAATCCATTTTCCTATAAGCCCACTTTATGGTGGGAGTAGAGACTTAGCTTACAAGTCGGAGGTGGATGTTGATTTGTCAAGCGAAGAAGGTGAGCGGCTTGGGATAATTCTTAGACCTTAATGGTTTTGCTAGGGATAGGTGTGGGCGAATTATAAAGAATTTTTAGGTAAAAGGCCTTGGCTTTACAGCCTGGAAAATAATCCAAAATGTTTTGATATTGGATTAACTGCCCTCACTTTTGTGGAATAAAAAGGCTTCGCCAGGCAAAGTACTTGATGCTTATTTGATTATAAAGGGAAGAGCAAAAGCATGGATGGGATAAACATTGTTAAGGAATTTGTAGGAAACTAACTTAGCAAGTACTCAATTATAGGCTTAGCCGCTAACCAGCCGAGGCTTGACGAATATAGAATATAACAGCTGCCGTAAGCTTTTAATAGATAAAGATAACCTCTACAATGCTAGGGCAAGCTTAGTTTTAATGGGAGTGGATTTTTTTAGCTCATGGCAATAGGGTAAATATTTACTTTAACTATTCCACAGGATGAGCCATCGTAAGTTTCTTAAAAAATATTTTAAAGTGCTAGTTTAATATTTTAGATCTTCATTCTTTAGGACTTATTATTAAAGGGATATCAAGGTCTAGCGTGCTTGTTCTAACAGTCTTGGTAATAGGACTAGCTTTAAATAATAAAAAGCATTATGCCTAAAGATAGGCCGATTAATCTTTGGGTAAGTAGTATATTTCTCATAAGCCTATTGACGGTTATGCAGCGAGAATGAGTAAGTAGTGAAACTTTTTTTGTTTTCACCTTGATGAATCTGTTTTTAGAAGTAAAATAATCTGTATTATGGGTGACACAAGAGCCGAGTAAAAATCTCTGTATGAATAAAGGCGAACAATTGAAAATTATAAATGATTTTAACGATTATTTGACATTTCTTTTAGTTTTATGTGCTTGATAATAAGCTAAATTTATTGATAAGCTAACAACTTTTTGAAGGGACGATAAGCAGCGAGGGCTGTATACAAAAAAGTTGAGGTAGACATAATAAAGGATCTTGTATATCAATAAGATGGGCCTAAAGAAGGCCCATCTAGGTAAAGATTGTAAATTATCTTAAAAAAGTATAACATTTTATGAATAATAAGATGGTCGTTTATGGATAATGACATTTCAATTTCTAAAAAGCTGCAAGAAATTATAGAAAAAGAAGCTTTCGATTTATTAGATAGCTTCACCGCTTCCTATAACCTTCATTCTTTAGGGAATGAGGAAAAAATTCTTTTAGCTAAATTATTCATTAAAAAAGGTGAGTTAGAACTTAAAAGAGGAAGTGTAAATTTCCACGAGAGTTTTGCCTTGGCTGAAAGCCTCGCCCCTTCTAATGCTACTATTTATTTCCTTAAAGGAAAGGTTTTTGCTTCTCAAAAAGAAAATGCTCGCTGTCTTGCTGCAGCCATAGAAGCTTTTGCCCAAGCTATTGCTAGGGATGCTAACTTTTTCGAAGCCTACTTAATGAGGGCGGAAACTCTAATCTTAAGTGGTTTATTTCATCAAAATCCTTATTATTTTCAAAAAGCTCAGTATAAGTTTCAGGCAGGGTATGCCCTGTTAGAAAACCAGCCCGTAGAAGTTAAATCACATTTTTTTTGGAAATGGGGATTAAGTTGCTACCTTATGGGCCTTTCTTCTGAAGAGCCTATAGACTTTCATCAAGCTATCCAAAGATATCGACAAGCCCAGCAATTAGGCCACCAATGTGCAGATTTTTGGCAGGATATGGCAGAAGCCTTAGTGGAACTCAGCGAGCTTATCAAACAGCATAAATATTGCGAAGAGGCGGTGGAGTACTATCATTTAGCTGTTTGTGAAGAGCCTGAAAGCTCCGATCGATGGCTTAAGCTTGCTCTTTGTTATGAGAAGCTCTACGAACTTAAGGGTGATTTGCAGCATTTTGAGCTCGCTCAAACTGCTTTTGAGGAGGCTTCCAAGGGGCAGGAAGCTAACTTTTTCTTATGGCTGCGTTGGGGGAAACTCTATTTAAATGCTTGTAAGCTACAAAAAAACCCTACTTATAATGTTGCTTGCATTGAGAAATTTACTAAAGCTGCCGAAATTGACCCCGATCATCCCTTACTTCTTGCTTTCGGAGGTGAGGCTGAAATGATTTTCGGCATACATACTGAGTCTCTTGCTCTTTTGCATTCAGCAGAGCACAAGATTACGCGTAGCCTTAAATTAATTCCTAAAAATCCACACATTTGGGCCTTATACGGTGCTTGCTTAAATGAGCTCGGGCGCTACTTTAGTGAGGAAAGCTATTATGTGCAAGCGGTAGATAAATTCCAGCATGGGCTTACTCTTCAGAAGCAAGATCCTGCGTTATGGTATGGCCTGGCCACCTCGTATTTTTATATTGGTGAATATTGGAATGATTCTCAGCAAGTGGAAAATGCTGTTAACTGCTTTCAAAAAGCTTGCGATTTAGGAGGACAATCTTCTTTTCAGTTTTGGAATGATTGGGGCTTAGCTTTAATGAAGCTTTCAGAGCTTACAAATGACAAAAATTATTTGGAAGCAGCCATCCAAAAATTTGAGAAGGTGATTAATCTACAGGAAGAAGTTTTTTATCATCGACATTATGAACCTGAATGGCTTTATAATTATGGCTGTGCACTTGATTTTTTAGGGGATTTTTCAGAAGAGGTTTCTCATTATGAAAAAGCTATCACTGTTTTAAATAAAGCTTTAGAAATGGATCCCAATTTTACGAATGCTCGCTATAATTTAGCCGTAACTTTATCTCATCTAGGGGAAGCGACCTCAGATGTAGATATTTTGCACAGCGCTATTGAACATTTTCGAGTGGTCTTGAATATAGACATCGAAGATGAAATGGCTTGGAATGATTGCGGATTAGCTTTTTTAAATATAGCAGAATTAGTGCATGAAGAAATTCGCCCAGAGCGCAGTAAAACTTATTATCAGGAAGCAGAACAAAAATTTATGCATGCCTTGGCGCTAGGCTGTGCCCACACGTTTTATAATTTAGCTTGTATGCATTCTTTATTACAGAACTATCCTTCGGCTATGCATTATTTAGAGCGAGCCGAGCAGGCGGGAACGCTGCCAGCCTTAGAAGATATGCTTAATGATGAATGGTTAGAAAACCTAATTGACACACCTGCCTTTAGGCAATTTATCTCTCACATTGCCTCTAAACAAAACCATCTAGAAGATTGAGGTACTCAAGGGATAAAGAAACTAAATAAGCTGCAAGATGAATAAAGGTAGGATGCTAGCTAGCCAAAGAGCTGCCTAATTTAGAATTTTTACTTAAGTAAATTCTAAATATTCTCCTTTGCTTGGATACTTAGCTTAACTATTGGCCCATTTAAGGAGAGAAAAAGATAGCTTTAGCAAGGGATTTGCGGTTGGTTAATTCATTTAATTCTTGTTAAGGATCGTGGGTTAGATAAGAAAGCCGTAGATGCCAGCAAAGAAGCTTTTGCACGTTAAATTTATTTACTGGCAAAGGTCTAAATGAAAATTCCCTTAGAAGTGAGACGGGAGGGATTATATTGTTGCCCTGGGCAATTTTATATTGATGCATGGAAGCCCGTGCCCTTATCTATCATTACCCATGCCCATGGAGACCACGCGTATCGCGGCCATCAACATTATATCGCTTCAAAAGATTCTAAAGATTTACTGCTACATAGATTAGGAAGTCATATTTCGTTACAGGTGCTTTCCTATGGTGAAAAGATAAAAATAAAAGATTGTTGGGTATCGCTTCATCCGGCAGGTCATATTCTAGGCTCTTCGCAAATACGTATAGAAACAAGTAGCACCGTTACCGTTATCTCCGGCGATTATAAAAGAGCTTTAGATCCCACTTGTCAGCCCTTTGAAACATTAGAATGCGATATATTTGTCACTGAATCTACCTTTGGCTTGCCTATCTATCGCTGGCAAGATAGTTTGGGAATAGCTAAGGAGATGTTTGAGTGGTGGGAACAAAACAAAGCCAACAATCACCCTTCCATTATTTATTCCTATTCATTAGGAAAAGCCCAACGTATCCTCTCTTTATTAAAGTCTTTTACAGACCAACCCGCCTATTTGCATGGAGCTATGATACCATTGACGAAAATCTATGCAGAAAAGAGGATTGAGATGCTGCCCTTTATCGCCTGTAGTGAACAACCAAAAGGCTATACATTCTCAAAAGATCTGATTTTAGCGCCTCCTTCTGCCGCAGGCTCACCTTGGTTAAAACGTTTTCCTCACTTTCGTGCAGCAGCAGCTTCTGGATGGATGCTGGTAAGGGGAGCCCGTAAAAGGAAAGGCATGGACCAAGGATTTGTGCTATCCGATCATGCGGATTGGGAAGGATTAATACAAACGATTAAGCAGAGCCAAGCTAAAGTTGTGTTAACTACCCATGGGAACACCGATGTATTAGCAAAATATTTGCGTGAGCAGCTGCATGTGGATGCTAGGGAATTAAGAGGATTAGATGTGTTAGAGGAAGAGATCGATTGAAAAATTTTACGGAATTGTTTGATCTGATTGATCAAACTTCATCAACTAATGAAAAGCTACGCTATATGGAAGAATACTTTAAAAAAGTTCCTTCCGAAGATGGCGCCTGGGCATTATTTTTCTTAAGTGGACATAGGTTAAAAAGGTTAATAGGCTCTAAGACTTTGCTCACCTGGTGTGGAGAAATTACCCAGTTGCCAGCCTGGCTGATTGAAGAATCCTATGCTTCAGTAGGGGATACTGCCGAAACAATATCTTTATTATTAGAGCAATCTTACACTAAAAATCATTTGATTGATTTGCCTTTGTCTGCCTGGATGGAAAACCTTATTCTACCTTTAAAGTCCAAGAAAGAGGAAGAACAAAAAAGTGCGGTTGTAGAAATTTGGAAGAGCCTCAGTAAAAAAGAAATTTTTATCTTTAATAAAATTCTTACAGGCGGCTTTCGCATCGGTGTTTCCCAGCTATCGGCTATTAAAGCTGTAAGCCAAGCTCTTCAGGTACCGAAAGAAGTGCTAAGTCAACGCGTCATGGGTCATTGGCAGCCTACTGCCAATTTTTTTGATAACTTAAGGGTTGTTGAAGAAAAAAATAACTATTTAAACCCTTACCCTTTTTACCTAGCTTCGCCTTTGGAAGGTAACTTGGAAGCTTTGGTCCATCCCCATGAATGGCAGGCAGAATGGAAATGGGATGGTATCCGCGCGCAAGTTGTTTTTAGAGAAAAAGCAGCAGCCATTTGGTCGCGTGGTAATGAGCTTATCTCCGATCAATTTCCTGAGATCCTAGAAGGAATCCAAAAATTCCCCCACGGAACAGTGCTAGATGGCGAAATCCTTGCTTATGAGAATGAAAACCCTTTATCCTTCGGGGTATTACAAAAAAGGCTAGGAAGAAAAGCACCTTCCAAAGCTATTCAAAAAGAAGCTCCTGTCGTATTTATGATTTATGATCTTTTAGAATACAACGGTGTAGACCTTCGAAAAGAAGCTTTAATCAATCGGCGTAAGATTTTAGAAGGATTAGCAGAAATTCATCCGAAATTTCTAATCTCTCCTCTCATTGCTTTTAACGCATGGGAACAGATCCATGAAAAACGCTTAATGGCTAAGCATACTTTAACCGAAGGGATTATGCTTAAGCGCTTAAACTCTCCCTATGGTACAGGGAGGCAAAGAGGAAATTGGTGGAAATATAAAATAGATCCTATGACCATCGATGCCGTCCTTCTTTATGCTCAAGCGGGTACGGGTAGAAGAGCAAATTTATATACAGATTATACTTTTGGCGTGTGGCATCAGCAGGAACTGATTCCTATCACTAAAGCCTATTCGGGATTATCTCAGCAAGAAATTGATAAGCTCGATCGATGGATTAGGCGTAACACCGAAGAAAAATTTGGTCCTGTGCGTAAAGTGAAAGCTGAACAAGTTTTTGAAATAGCTTTTGAAGGCATCCAAAGTTCTAAAAGGCATAAATCGGGGATTGCTCTACGTTTCCCTCGCATTGCTCGCTGGAGAAATGATAAACCTTTTACCGAATGCGACACCCTGCAACAAATTAAGCTAGAATTTTTGAATGAGCAATAAAGAATTAGCTTTCATTCTGGATTGGTTAAAAATAAAAGAATGGAGCCCTCTTGCCTTTCAGCAAGAAGCTTGGAAAGCCTTTTTTGAAGCAAAGGATGGGTTAATTTCGGTCCCTACGGGGGCAGGTAAGACCTATGCCGCTTACCTTGCCGCTTTATCCCACCTGCATCATCATCGAGCTAAAGGTGTGCAAATTCTCTATATTACCCCTTTAAGAGCCTTGGCTAGTGACATTCAACTAGCGCTTCAACAACCTATCCTTGATCTTAAGCTTCCCTATCGAGTAGAAAAAAGAACAGGAGACACCACGACAAGCCGAAGAGTTAAACAAGCTAAAAATCCTCCGGAGATTTTGCTGATTACCCCTGAAAGTTTGGCGCTAGTGATAAGCAACGCAGAGGCCAAGCAGCAGTTTGCCCACTTACAGGCCATTATTATCGATGAGTGGCATGAACTTTTGGGAACAAAACGTGGTGTCTTACTAGAACTTTGTATAGCGCATTTAAAAAGCTGGAGCGAAAGTGTAAGGATATGGGGGCTGACAGCGACGCTTGGCAATCTGGAGCAAGCCGCTCAGGTTTGTGTAGGCATAGATCGTAAAGCTTCTTTGATTGTGACTAAGATGCCAAGAGAAGTTATCCTAGATACTTTATTACCGAGTAGCGTAGAAAAGCTGCCGTGGGCAGGAAAGTCGGGTCTAGGCATGCTTCCCTATGTCCTTGCTAAGCTGTCTCCTCACCAATCAACCTTGATATTTACCAATACTCGCTCGCAAGCTGAGCGCTGGTATCAAGCAATAGAGGAGGCTAAACCCGAGTGGAAAAATTTAATAGGCCTGCATCACAGCTCTATCGATAAAAAAGAAAGAGAACTCATTGAACAACGTCTGAAAGAGGGGATCTTGAAATGCGTAGTGTGTACTTCTTCTTTGGATTTAGGAATTGATTTTTCTCCTGTCGAGCAAGTGATTCAAGTTGGATCGCCCAAAAGTATTGCCCGTTTATTGCAAAGAGCAGGTCGTTCCTCCCACCGTCCTCTTACTCCTTGCCGCTTGTTGATTGTTCCTACCCATGCTTTAGAGATTGCTGAATTGAAAAGTTATCGTAAAGCCTTACAGCACCAACTGATTGAAAATCGTCTACCCTTGACGCATACATTTGATGTTCTTATCCAGCACTTAGTGACTTGTGCGATTGGTGGAGGATTTAATAAAAATGAAATGTTTAAAGAGATTAAAACGACCTATGCTTTTAAAGATCTAACCGTAGAAGAGTTCGATAGCTGCCTAGAGTTTTTAATTCATGGAGGGAAAGCTCTAACGGCCTATCCTGAATACAAAAAGCTTATTATAGAAAAAGATCTTTATAAAGTTGTCGATAAAAAAATCATTCAGTTCCATCGTCTAAATATCGGTACGATCACCTCTGAACCTCATATTCCTGTGAAGATGGCTAATGGAAAATCCTTAGGGATCATTGAAGAAAATTTTTTATCCAGCTTGAAAAAAGGCGATCGTTTTTTATTCGGGGGACGTCTTTTAGAACTTATTCAATTTCGTGACCTAACAGCTTATGTACGCCTCAGTAAAGGGGTGCCTAAAACTGCTGCCGTATGGCGCGGTGGCAGGCTTCCCTTTTCAGCTCCTTTAGGAAAAATGCTAAGGGAATCATTAAACCCCTCTCAAGAGATCTATCCGGAAAATGCTTTTTTAGAGCAAATTCTTGCCATACAAAAAAAGCTCTCCTCCATTCCCAACGAAAATGAGATGCTTATCGAGAGTTTAAAATCACGAGAGGGCTGGCATCTTTTTTTTTATCCTTTTGAAGGCAAAGCTGTCCATCAGGGGCTTGCTTATATTATTGCTTCCCGCTTATCTAAAAGTAACCCCGGTACGTTTACCTTAAGTTCTAACGATTACGGCCTTGAAATTCTTAGCTGCGCGCCTTTCCACGAAGAAAGTTTAAATAATGCTTTATTTGCTTTTGATAAGCTTGAAGAAGAGATTACCTCGCTTATCAATCTTCATGAGTTAGCGCGCTCTTCTTTTCGAGACATCGCCCGCATTTCAGGGCTTATTTTTCAAGGGTATCCAGGTAAACATAAAACCCATCGTCAAGTGCAGGTGAGTAGTAGCTTGCTCTATGAAGTTTTTAGTAAATATGACCCCTCGAATTTGTTGATACAACAGGCAAAAAGTGAGGTAATCCATCAGCAATTTGAGTTAAATAGAATTTTGCAAGTGTTGAAAAGATTGTCCGCCTCCCTTATCATTCTTACGCACCCCCCAAAATTAAGCCCCTTTGCTCTGCCTCTCTATATTGAGAGAGTGAGTGGTCATCTTACCAATGAAACTTTAGAAGAGCGTATTGAGAAAATTAAAAGTAGCTGGAAAAGATAATGATAGCGATCAAAATCCGCGAGCAGACTATTCAATTGTTACCACAAAGAGCTGCTTATTGGGAGGAGAATAAAGCTTTGATAGTCGCTGATATTCACCTTGGAAAAGCAGCCACCATGCAAAGAGCAGGAGTTGCTGTACCTGAAGGGGCTATGGATCAAGATTTAATCAACCTTAAAAATATAATCGAGCATACAGGCGCTCAACGCTGTATCGTAGTAGGCGATCTTATTCACGCCCAAAATGGCCTTTCTGAAGGTGTGCAATCAAAATTTGGCGAGTGGCTTTCTACCATCAATTGCTCGGTAGATCTTATCTTGGGCAACCACGATCAAGCGTTAAAGAATTATATGCCGGCAAACTGGAAATTACAGGTCCATCAAGAATACTTGGCGATCAAACCTTTTTACTTTAACCATTTTCCTATAACCCTAGAAAATCACTTTGTTTGGTCAGGACACCTTCACCCCCAGATTTTACTCAAAAGTAGGCACGATCAGCTAAATTTGCGTTGCTTCCAAATTTCTGATTCTCTAGCTGTTTTGCCAGCCTTTAGCGATTTTGTAGGGGGCTCTACTGTCACTAAGAATGCAGACAATCGCATCTTTGCGCTTGCTGGTAAAAAGGTGGTCGAAATATAAGGTATGCAAGCTCATACTCGCATGCTGTCTTAGCATAGTACCTTATCTTTTTTTTGAGCTTCGCGTTAGATTTTTATCTGAGCGGGCAGTTGTCCTAGACAGCACTTGACCTGACAGACATGAGTTACCTGGCAGGTACTATTTCTGTCAGTTGTAACTTATCTAACATCTTTTCTTGCGCAAGATGGTTGGCATCTAAGAATGTTTGTAAAGGCGTCTTGCCAAAACAATACTTTCCTGTATGTGTTCTCTCGTTATTATACTCATTCATCCATTTATCCACATCCTCTTGTAATTCTTCAACATTTTTAAACACTTTCTTCCTAAAAGCTGTGGCATAAAATTCGTTCTGGATGGTCTGATGAAACCTTTCGCAGATTCCATTGGTTTGAGGATGCCTGGCTTTAGTGCGAGAATGGTCAATGTCTTCAATGGCCAGATAAAGTTCATACTCATGATGCTCTCTTGCTCCGCAGTACTCTGTAACACGATCGGTCAATATTCTTAAAACACGAATATCTTGCTCTTCAAACCAGGGAATGACTTGGTCATTCAGCATATCCGCTGCTACCAATGCATTTTTTCTATCGTATAGTTTGACAAAAGCTACCTTAGAATAGGTATCGATCACTGTCTGTTGATAAATGCGTCCCACACCTTTAATAGTGCCTACATAATAGGTATCTTGAGATAATAAATAGCCTGGATGTTCAGTTTCAATTTCGCCATGTGCTTCTTTTTCTTCATTGGCTTTTTCAAGGGCTTTTAGTACTACCTCGTTAAGTGCCTTTCTGATATTAATGTAGGTAAGGTTTATTAATTGAGGAGGGACAATGGATCTAGAGCAACTAAATTCCATTCGCGAGCAACTTAATGAATGGATCAACGTTTTTAAAGCCAACTTAGGAAGATCGGAAAGAGTCCACTGGTGCAGATTATACATTTCAGGACTAATATTAGATGGAGAAAGAAAATCTATCGAACCTATGGCAAAAAGACTTCCTGGAGGAAATGAACAAGCCATTCAACAATTTGTCAATCAAAGCCCTTGGGACCATGCAGCGATGCAACAACAACTGGCACAGCATATGGCTCAAAGCATGGGGGGTAAAAAAGGAGTACTTGTTTTAGACGACACTTCTCTACCCAAAAAGGGAAAATTCTCAGTAGGGGTAGCCAGGCAGTATTGTGGAGCTTTAGGAAAAATTGCCAATTGTCAATCAATCGTCACATGGCATTACTGTGAAAAAGGTAAAGAGCATTTTCCTATCCTAGGTGAATTATTCCTTCCCCAATCTTGGACAAAAAGTAAAAAAAGAATGCAGGTAGCCAAAGTTCCTAAGGCAAGATACAAGTTTTTAAAGAAATGGCAGCTTGCTTTACAACTTTTAGATGATATTCTTAAGAAAGATTTTCCCTATGAAGCGCTTGCTTTTGATGCCGGTTATGGAGAAAAACGAGAGTTATTGGGAGAATTAGATAAAAGACAGCTAACCTTTGTGGCTCAAATTCCTGAAAATCATAGCTTTTGGCCTATCGATATTCCTTTAAATCCTACCAAGAATATTAAAGGTAGGCCAAGAAAATATCCAGAAGTAGCCGATAGAAACTTTAAGCCCCTTTCTGCCAAGAAATGGTTAAAAAAATTGATACTGCAAGGAGGTAAGTGGCAAAAGGTAAAACTTACCCTTCAATCGAAGAAATATAGTGAAGTAATGGCTATACGTGTTAAAGAAACGATCACCAAGGCATTTTATAGACCAGGGGTTGAAAGATGGTTAATCATGGAAAAGTTAGGAAACGATCAATATAAATACTATGTCTCCAATGCCTCAAAAGATACTTCCCTCTCATGTATGGTAGAATGGATTCATGAGAGATGGAAAATCGAGCAAGGCTATCAGCAGATGAAAGAAGAGCTAGGATTAGATCACTTTGAGGGGCGGTCATGGCTAGGACTCCATCATCATCTGACGTTATGTTTTATGGCTTATAACTTCTTAACCTTACTGAAATACCAGGCAAAAGATAAAAAGAAATCTCAATGACTCTGCCTCAAGTAAGAAGATTATTAGTAGGAGTACAAATTAGTTGACACTTACTACCTTTAAAACTATATTTAAAGCATATGAAATATTCAGATGCTCGTTTATTACCACCAGTCATTCAGCAACAGCTTCGGCATAAAGCTGTAGAGTTGTTTTTAAATGGTAAAAATCCTACTGAGATCTCCAAACATTTGGGAGTAAGCCGTCAAGCCGTCTATAACTGGATAAAAAAGCATTCTGAATCAGGTAAACAAGGGTTAATAATTCATAAGCGAGGGCGTCCAAAAGGTACTAAGCTGCAACCATGGCAAAGTGCTCAAATAATGAATTTTATTAAGAATTCTTGCCCAGATCAATTGTCGCTGCCTTTTTTCTTATGGACCCGTGAATCTGTTGGGCTTCTAATATGGAATAAATTTAACATTAAGCTTTCCAAGTGGACTGTGGGAAGATATTTAGCAACTTGGGGGTTTTCCCCTCAAAAGCCTGCACGCCGTGCGATTGAACAGAACCCCAAAGCTATTGAAGACTGGTTTAAAATTGAATATCCATCGATCCAAAAGCTATCTAAAAAAGAAAAGGCAACAATCTATTGGGGTGATGAGATGGATTTAAGATCGGACCACAACGTGGGAAGCACATATGGTTTGAAGGGAAAAACTCCAGTTGTGAAGCGAACAGGAAATCGATTTTCTTGCAATATGATATCCGCTCTTACTAATTTAGGAAAATTAAATTTTATGGTGTTTCACGAGAATTTTACATCTGAAATTTCTCTTAAATTTCTCAAAAGGATAATTCGACAATGTGACAGGAAAGTGTTTTTGATTGTTGACCAGCATCGTGCTCACAAATCAAAAATAGTTAAGGATTGGCTCACAAAAAACAAGGAGCATATTCGCTTGTACTATTTGCCACGTTATTGCCCAGAACTAAATCCCGATGAATTTTTAAATCAAGTTGTAAAATCCCACATTGGGAAGCAATGCCTTCATACTAAAGCACAGATGGTAAGACTGCTAAATAGACACCTTAAAATGAGGCAAAAACGGCCTTATATCATCCAAAACTTTGTCAAGGGCTGCTATCCTAGATATGTTGCTTGAAAAAGTGTAAACTATTAGTGCTTCCCGTAATAATTAACAGCTTATTTTGCATTACTATTTGCCCTTTTTGCCAAGCTATTCATGACTCATCTAAAAGGCTATTTTTTGATACCTCTTAAACCTAACGAAGTAGTACTATTCGTGTTCCTCCATAAGCAAATAAAGCGAAAACATAAAAGATGAAAAAGTATTGTAGCGAGGACTTTCCCCTCGTAGGATTGTTTTTACACTATGCAATGAAATAGAGATAAGGGAATATGATAAATTAATTAATCCATCATAATTCAAAAGCTATTATGACTACTGGATGATTGGTTAACTATTTAATGAGTAGGAACTTATGTTTTGACTCAAGCCTCATTTCAGAAATTATAGGTCAATGGAAATTAACCTGCGGAATGTGGGTTTTAAGGTGCTTTGCCCTTTTTTGACTTCTCGCATCAATTTTAATGAGCCCCCCTTCATTGAGGTGAGGGGGCTCAATTAAAATTGACACTCACAATCTTAAGAGGCAAAAATATTGTTTATCTTTCTTGTTCTCACTATCTCATCTTTAAGTATACTTTATCACTCATCCAATCCTCATGGATTTCCTGAAGCATTACTGTAACCAATCTTTCGCATGATTCTTCATTTGGAAGCACTCTTACTACTCTTGTGCGTCTCTTAATCTCCTGATTTAATCTCTCCATTATATTAGAAGTTCGAATTTCTACGTGATGATGGAAAGAAAATTGAAAAAATGTCAGCCCCTTTTCTACATTGTTTTCAAGCCACTCTACGAACTTAGGAGCCGTTTTTTCATACTTTTCTACTGCCATCCTTAAACAAAAGCTTATTAATCGCGGTTTAGAGCTATTGACAAGCCTATGATCGAATATGAAGCAGAAGTTAATGTCTTTACAAGACAAAATTTTGCTAAGAAAAAGATCCATAATCGAAGCTGTAAACGATCAATTAAAAAATATCTCTCAAATTGAACATACTCGTCATAGAAGCATAGGAGATGCTCTAGCCAATATATTGGCAGGAATAGCAGCTTATTGTTAGTGCCACCATCCAAAAAAGCCTTCTTTGAGATTTTCTGGCCAAGAAAGGAGTTCTTGATTGCAGCTTAAAAAAACTCAAAACTCTGATCATTAAATATCTTTTACCGCGTAAAACTTTGAAGAACATCTTTTCACAGAATCTCTTAAAAGACTAATCACATTTGTTGCAGATTGGCATGTATTAATTTTACAAGTGGATGATGGATGCCATACAACTTGATGGCAATTCTAAGTGCTTCTCGCGTATATTTGACCGCCGATCTTATATCTCTTTTTTGTTGATAGATTGCTCCTAAAGTGTTGTAATTTATTGCAACGGCGTGATGATTTTCACCAAAAAGCTCAAGATTAACAGCGAGGGCTTTCTTGGCATACTTAATTGCCTGTTTTAGATCTCTATGACTTAAATAAATTACTCCCAAGTTATTGTAATCTCTTGCCACATCGGGATGATTTGCACCAAAAAGCTTAAAGTCAATGGCGAGGGCTTTCTTAGCATATTCAGTCGCCTGCTCTAAATTGCCTTGATTTTGATAAATTTGCCCCAGGTTGTTATAATCTTTTGCCACGGCTGGATGATTTTCACCAAAAAGCTTTAGATTGATAGCGAAGGCTTTCTTAGCATATTCAGCGGCCTGCTCTAAATTGCCTTGTTCTTTGTGAATCATTCCCAAGTTGTTATAATCCCTTGCCATAGCTGGATGATTTTCACCAAAAAGCTTTAGATCGATAACGAGGGCTTTCTTGGCATATTCAGCCGCCTGCTCTAAATTGCCTTGATTTTGATAAATTTGCCCCAAGTTGTTATAATCTTTTGCCACCCTGGGATGATTTTCACCATAAAGATTAAGGTCAATGACGAGGGCTTTCTTAGCATATTCAGCCGCCTGCTTTAAATCGCTTTGTTCTTTGTAAATCACTCCCAAGTTGTTATAAGCCCCTGCCATAGCTGGATGATTTTCACCAAAAAGCTTTAGATTGATAGCGAGAGCTTTCCTAGCATATTCAACCGCCTGCTCTAAATTGCCTTGATTTTGATAAATCATTCCTAGATTAGCGTAGCGGATTGCCATTGTGGGATGATTTTCACCAAAAAGCTCAAAGTCAATGGCGAGGGCTTTCTTAGCATATTCAGCCGCCTGCTTTAAATCGCCTTGTTCTTTGTAAATCATTCCCAGGTTGTTATAATCTTTTGCCACGGCTGGATGATTTTCACCAAAAAGCTCAAAGTCAATGGCGAGAGCTTTCCTAGCATATTCAGCCGCCTGCTTTAAATCGCCTTGATTTTGATAAATCATTCCTAGGTTAGCGTAGCGGATTGCCATTGTGGGATGATTTTCACCAAAAAGCTCAAAGTCAATGGCGAGGGCTTTCTTAGCATATTCAGCCGCCTGCTCTAAATTGCCTTGGTCTTGATAAATTATTCCTAGATTAGCGTAGCGGATTGCCACCGTGGGATGATTTTCACCAAAAAGCTTAAAGTCAATGGTGAGGGCTTTCTTAGCATATTCAGCCGCCTGCTCTAAATTGCCTTGTTCTTTGTAAATCATTCCCAAGTTGTTATAATCTTTTGCCACATCGGGATGATTTTCCCCAAAAAGCTTAAGATCGATAGCGAGGGCTTTCTTAGCATATTCAGCCGCCTGCTCTAAATCGCCTTGATTTTGATAAATTATTCCTAGATTAGCGTAGCGGATTGCCACCCTGGGATGATTTTCCCCAAAAAGCTTAAGATCGATAGCGAGGGCTTTCTTAGCATATTCAGCCGCCTGCTCTAAATCGCCTTGATCTTGATAAATTATTCCTAGATTAGCGTAGCGGATTGCCACCGTGGGATGATTTTTCCCAAAAAGCTTAAGATCAATGGTAAGTGCTTTATTGACGTACTCAGCTGCCTTTCCTAAATTGCCTTGTTCTGTATAAATTGTTCCCAAGTTGTTATAATCCCTTGCCACATCGGGATGATTTTCACCAAAAAGCTTTAGATTGATAGCGAGCGCTTTCTTAGCATATTCAGCCGCCTGCTCTGAATTGCCTTGATTTTGATAAATCATTCCCAGATAGTGGTAGTCTCTTGCTACAGAGGAATGATTTTCCCCAATAAGCTTAAGGTCAATGGCAAGCGCTTTATTGCTATACTCTGCCGCCTTTCCTAACTTCCCTTGCCCAAGGTAAATGATTCCAAGAGCATTTAAAACCTCTGAATCTTGTGGATTTGCTTCTATTGCTCGCAGATACCATTTTTCTGCTTTTCTATTTTGAAAAATCCTTCGGAATATATCTCCTCGCGTTTTTGGTGAATTATCCTCCAAATCAGAAGATCTAAGTTGCTCTTCATTGCCTGCTAAAAATTCTTGGAAAGATTGATAAAAAGGAATAAAGATGCGATAGATTTTTTTTATTTTTTTTAAGGCTTGATGATCTAAAGCAAACTGCTTTTCAATAAGATCTGGATCCTCAAATCCAAAGGGCTTAAGGAGAGGATTCATCATCTCCTGTTGCGCCTGATAATGAGAATAAGTTTTAAGACGCATGAATAATGCTAGGCTCATCCATTCCCTTAACCTTTCAGTGGCTCCTTTTGTTATGATCTCTAACTCACTTAGCTTATCAATCCTAGTAAAAGTATCGGAAGCTGAAATTTTTTTGAGAAGAGCTAGCCGGCTCAAAGCAAGATGAGGAAAGCGATAAAAGTCATTTTTTACTTTAAAAAGCATGCCATGCTTGTCTATATCGCCCATTCCTGGGTTAAAAGCTTTCATATCATCTAGCATAAGGTGTTGCTTAGCTAAGTACTGACGAAGATTAGTACCTTTTTTATAAGGAGTGTTAAGTTTTTCTTGAACTTTTTGTTTATACTTCTGAGTTAGTTCATCATTTCCTAGCAAATGAGTAAAGTTTAAAAGTTCCAACGGAAGGTAAGGTTCTTTCTCATGCCACCACTTCCCTTCCTCAGCTTTACCAATATATTGAGCCATTTTTTCAGGAGTTTGAATCAGCTCAAATGTCTGTCGATTGCCAAAAGGAGTTTTGCATGCTTTTCCCATTCCCTCATTATCAAAAGCAAAGCCACGGGGTGTAATACGATCAAAAAAATCTATGGCTTTTAAGCAAGGAATATTTAAAGCAGGAAGGATGGTTTCTCCTAAATTGATAACCCTCAAATGAATTAAAGTAGTCAGACGCTTAAAGTACTTTCTGTTTTTGGCAGTATCTTCGTGTATAAGAATGCCAAATTCTAGATCAGAATAAGGGGTCATTTCATCTCTAGCTAACGAACCGAAGCCTAGCATAGCGTACTCACACGGCGCAGGGCCTAGCACTTCTTGTGCTTGATCTACAAGAGAATTAAAAAAAATTTTTATCTGTTGGGTGATTTCCTTGTAAAGCTCTCTTACTTGTTGAGATAAAGGAGTTTCTGGTAAGGCTTGAATTTTCTCTTCTATCTTTTCTCTAAATTTTTTTAAAGCTCCACGATTGCTTTCAAATTGCTTTATCATTTGTTCAATGCATAAAGGCTTTCCTTCACATAGTTCAGTAAGTAGGGTTTGAACATTGAAAAGTTTTTTCTTAATTGCTTCCTGTTTGCTTTCCGGGCATAGAAGTAGGACATAATTGTAAAGTCCTACAGATAGTAGAAGCGTGTCAGTTGTCTTTTCATCCACATAAATATCACCTAATTTTTCTATATAAAGGGCTTCTCGGATAGAATCTTTTTTTTGAATAGCTAGTTTTAAAGCTAGAGCATAAGCTTTTTCTGATAAAGGATTACTTTCAATAAGTTGCTTCCATTCTTTACAGACTAGTCTGATTTGGCATAGATCTTTTAGCCCTAATTCTTTAAATATTCTTAAACTAATCTCTTTATAGGCACTTCTTGTAGGATACCTAGCATGTTCCTCTTCATTCTCAAAGGCAGGAAATATATAAGAATAAATACACGGATTAATGCTGATCATGTGCTTACCACCTTGTTATCTAAATTTAGCTTTACTTCTTTTTACAATCTACATGCAATGTTAGATTTTGTACTTCCTGCTCTCTAGTTTTTTATAGGGTATATAAAAAAGAGAAATATTATTATTTTATAAGGCCTTGTTGCGTAAATGACCTAATAGTTGGTCTGTTTAAAAGCTTATCAAGTTAGTACCCATTGTCCTTGGGGCATTCCAAGTTCTGTCATCTTGTTCATCACCAAAGATTTAGCATATAATTCTGCTCGCTGATAGTCTAGCTTCCTAGAGCGAAAATCTCCTCCAAAGCTTCTTTTAAAGCGATACATCGCCGTTTCGGCAAGCGATCTTCTATGATTGCCACTAAGCTTTTTCCGAAGCTGCCTAGCCTCATCATCTCCTCCCAAACCTTGAATGACTTTTAAGTTATCATTTCTTTTTTTCATCCAAGGTTTGTCCGTCTCTTGGCTTAGCGTTCCTCTTCTTCTTGGAGGCACTACAGGATCTATCCCCCGAACATAAGACGATCGATAGAAAGCTTGTCTATCATAAGCACCATCTCCATAAGTGGTCTTTACGCTCTTTGGCAGCTTGGGGATCATTTGGCTCGCCACTAAATCATCGGCCTTATTGCTATGTGTTAATTCACTCAAGATAATCTCATGCGAGTCTGGGCAAACGCTTAAGTGAATCTTTCTCCAAGTCCTCCGTTTTGCTTTGCCATGCTGGCGTACTTTCCATTCTCCTTCGCCATAAACTTTCACTCCAGTGGAATCAAAGGCTATGTCTGTCGGACGCTTACGGCTTAGCTTTGTAAGATCTTGCCCAAGCTCTTTAGCACGCCTACAAATGCGGGTATAACAAGGAACAGGCAATCCCAAATCCAGCAAAGTAATCAGCGATGACACAAACCCTCGCACAGCACGGAGGGGTAAATGATAAACCGCTCTAATCATCAACACGCATAGGATAGCGTCAGCAGAGTAAATTCTTGGACGGCCCTTCTTCCCCGTGCTTTTATTTTCCCTCCATCCTTTAATGGTTTCATCCGAAAACCATAAAGTTATGCTTCCTCTTTGTTCTAAAGCTTTGTTATAATCGGACCAGCTACGTATGCGGTAGTTAAGCTTTTTTTCCATAGCCTGCCTATATTTTTGTTTAAGCAAACTAGATTTTATAGCTCTTATGTGCTAAAGGGCAATCTTATCGCATACACTTCTTAGCATTTACGCAACAACGCCATTTTATAACACGATTTATAGGAAAAATTGTATGAAGATTTCATTTATTATTTAGCATTATCATTATATATTCTCGATACCATACAGTTTTTGCTCTCTTATTCTTGATTCTTAGCTTTTGTTTTTGTATCAGCTTTTAGCAGATCCATTGTATGTCTTTTCAAATAGATAGATTGTTGGGACCGTATTCTTTACGGACTTTGCTCTTGTGTTTCCCATAGGAAACATCTAATTGCCAAGACGTCTTATTCTCTATAGGCCAATACGAACGTGTTCTATGCCCAGTCTTTTCTGCGCTAGCCTTTTCACTACTAATATAGTATCTAACCTCTAGTGATGTTTTATTTTTAATAAGCCTGGTGCTGTCCATACAGATCAACGTGTGCAGATCCATCCATTCTTTTTAGGCAGCCAGTCTAACTCGTAAGTACACTAAACCTCTCGCTTTTCAAAACAATCTCTATTTTTTCTTTATTCAAAAAATTACCTCCACTCGCTTCTTTAAGGTATTACTTTTATGGCTTGTATAAAAAATTTTTTAGTTTGTGGATGTAATCCCTTGATTACCCTTTAGTGCCAGTGGATAATGCCCTTTTTCCTTGATTGCAAATTTGTTTAAGCTTATCCTTTTGAAATTCTGCTGCATTTATGGTAATGGTAGCTCCTTTGATATCAAGTATATCCAACAGCAAAAGGATGGCGATTATTTCGTTTGGCTTTTTATCCGTAGCAAGTCGACTAAGTATTAACTGATTCTCTGTTGCAAATGCATTGGCTACGTGAATAGCTTTTCCTTCACTAGCTGCGCCTTGAGAGCCTCTTAACGTTTTGCCATCTATAGCAATCACTCCTTTAATGGATCCAGCAATATTGTGTGGCCATTACACAAAAACATTTTTCAAAATCAGAAGCAGAAACATAGCGGAAAAATCTTTCTAACGTATCTAGCGATAACACGTTTGCTAGGCAAGCTCTATGCCTCTACAGCTAAGGTAGGTTAAAAAATGCCCCTAAATGGATTGTTGCTCAATCAGCTACCCCGTATAGAATCGCTAAGACAATGATGATAGTAATATCAAGCAAATTATAAATTTGATTTCTTTGATTTCTCACATCCTTTAATAGAGCAAAAACACTATTTGGCTTATGATTATCCATCCATCCCTCCTTTGTAGGGGCTAGATAGGGATAATTGTACTTCGTGCTATGTCACCTTAAATTTTCATGCAATTTTCCTGAATAAGCAATGGTTTTGGGGAGGGAGTTAATAGCAAAATTAAGCTTATTAAAAGAAAAGCGTATGGTTTTGTAAATTTTGAAAACATTAGGATAAAAATAATAGATTCTTTTTCTTAAAATAAGCTTTTACCACGCAAAACCCCGAAGAACCAGCAATTTAAAGCTTCGATAATCCATACTAAACTCTATTACCAAATATTATTAGCTACTGCAACTAAAGGTAGATGATCTGAAGGAAATTTATCGCGAAGGCTTTCGCCCGTATGATGATCATATAAAGCTTCTTTTTCTGAGGATACTTCATTTTCCCTATCCTCAAAATATTTTTTAGGATTTACATAGTAGTCAAAGTTAATTTTATTGACAAGCGGAGTAGGAAAGTGTTTATAAAGAATATGATCTAATTGAGCCCCAAAAGTATTAGGTTCAGGTGGGGGATATGGATCATTTGAGAAGCCAATAAATGTGCCTGATACCCTAACCTTCTTCTCTACAGCTTCTTCTGTAGTTTTTAAGTATAGCTCGCTTGAAACTTCTTCATACCCCTGATCCGTAAAATACTTTAGCTCGTCGCTTCCTCCATGTCCATTATCATCCTTATTATCCGGGAAATTATTATAATCTCCGCACACAAATACATGTCCTTTAATTTCTTCTTCTTTTTTTCCACCTTTAACTTCTTGTTTAATCCGCTCTACTGTGTTCTTATTAGCCTGGCATCTTTTTTCAAGCTCTAGGCAATTATGTAGATTAACCACGTAGAGCGGCTCCTTGTTGAAGTTAGGCCACATTACTTTCTTATTTTTTACTTCTTGATAAGTTAAAGGATAAAACTTGGCCATTAAGGTCACTCGGCCCCATCCATCTCCCCAATCATCAGAAAGTTGGTATGGAGTTTTCTCTGATGGCCACCACCTAAATACCTTATCAAGAGACAACACTGACATTTTATAAGCAATAACATTGATAAACGAAGCAGGGGTAGGATTATTTCTAAAAGAGATAATATCATACTCCTTATTACCAAGATTATTCCATAAGTCTGCCATCACGCAAATATTGTCTGCATTGCGAATTTCTTGAAAGCATATAATGTCGGGAGACTCCTCTAAAATTAGCTTAAATATGCGGCCTTTTCTGCTCTCCCAGCAAAGACTGGAGTCTTTTGCAACTTTATCAGAATTACAAACGTTATAAGACATAATTTTAATACTTAAATTTTTTACTTCTTCCTTTCTCTCTTCAGTGCCTTGCTTATCGAAACTAGTAGAATTAACATGATTTTTTGAAGGACTGTTGTTAGTTATGGGTGGATTCATATAAAATTACCTTTCATGATAGTGTACAAATATTACAGGAAAATCTATACCATATCTATAGTTTATTAAATTTTAAAAGGTTTTTTTCACGATTTTTTATTAACTCTGTGATGGGGACTATGTAGTTTTACACGATTTAAGGAGTCTTTCTCACTTAGGCAAGATTTTAAGAGCATCTTTTCTCCAAATTTTATATTCAAGCGCAGAATAGACTAAAAGGCATAGAGTCATTACCATTAAAAGAGCTTCAATTCTTTCTGGCTTTTTTAAAAAGAAAGAAGAGACTAGGAAATCCGAGCTTTTCAAGAATCTAAATCCTCTTTCTACACTTTGCTGTGCTTTATATGTTTTCAACACTTCCTAAGCAGGAAAAGCGGTTACGTCCATATCATTAGTTGCTAAGACGAAAAACCCTTTGCTCCTCTCTAACTCTGCTTTGTTAAGCAAAGAGCAAGCTACTGTACCTTCTAGGCGATAGCTAAGTAGTTCGACCTGAATTAACCTTAAAAATTTCTTCATTGCATCCATTTTAGAAAGAAAAATTATGAATTTTCTTTTAGCCCCAAGTTAAAAAACTGCAAATCCAAGAATTTTTGTTGATGAGTATGAAAATTGGCTAAAAATTAAGAGTTTTAGAGCAGGAGGTAGCCTTCAAGATAGAACGTCCAAGCAATTTAAAGAAGAAAACGAGTTTTTTTAGCCTGAATAAAGATGTTTGGGAGAATTTTGAGCGACTAGCCAGTTGTAAATTAAACGCATGTTATGGCCAATTCCACATAAAATGGCGTTAAAACAATCTCCCAAACGGCCCTTAAGGTAATTGCGTCCCAGTTTGCCATCATTCTTCATGTGGTCGATATGGGGTTCTATCGCTTGGCGTCTTTTGAGTTGAGTTTTAATCCAGTGAGTTAGGCCTTTTCTTTGCCCAGAAATAAATATGCTTTTACCTTCTACCGTATGACCTCGATAACCTTTATCTACAAAAGCTACTTCTATGTTCTTGCCGCTATTATGTTGAGCTTTCTTAATAGCTTCTTCAAGCGTATGCCCATCGTACGGATTGCCATGAATGGCTCTAACATCTAAAGCTAATCCTTCTTGATGGGTAATCACTAGTGAAGCCTTGCAGCCAAATTCATATCTTTTCTCAATTTTACCTTTAGCAATACATTCCACATGGGGCTCATGCAAGCTATACACCCTAGGCGAATCGTTTCTTTTTTGGTTAAAAATACGTTTAATAGTATCTAAAAGAAAGGAGCCTTCTTGATCTAACTTTTGTCCTTCTATCTTTCTTTTAAAATCGCGTATTACTCTTCCCAAGTAAGTATGCAGCCTTTTCTCTTCTCTTTTAGCTCTTTCCATTTGACGAGCATATGCATAACGAGCACGCATGCACAAAGCTGTTTTAGCTAGATTCTTGTAAGTTTGTCGCAAAGTAATTTGGTAATTATCAGCCATTTTTGTAAGCGCCTGAATAGACTTAAAGTAAAGCTTGGCATCGGTAGGAAAAGCGATAGCTTTAGGCATTATGGTTTATCGGCAATGACTTATTTAAGGCTTTTTTTTACCGCGCCTGTCAAAACTGCTACTGCAATCGTTCCTTGTAAGACTTTACTAAGTTCAACTTCTCTAACCTTAAGTCTCCATTTAATTAAAGAAGTAGGGTGGATAGGCAGCTCATACTGGAAATGATCATATCCGCAAAAATATTGCCAATAAGGATTTTTTACCCATCGATACACCACACTCTCATCCGATAATCCATACATGGATTGCAAGATAAAGAACCCTACAACTAGCCTTACAGGCATAGCTGGTTGGCCTACATTTTCTACAAACAGCTTATCAAACTCTTCTTCCAGCTGCTTTCATTCAATCAACTTGGATAGCTGGACAGCAGGATGATCTTGATTAAGTTCATTGCTAAAGAGGAATTTAAAAAGAAGGTCTTGTTGATTGTTTAGCTTATTTGGTTTCCTAGTAAACTTTGCAAGAAATTAAGAGTTTTGGAATGATTTATGCGTAAAGAAATCATAGCAATTTGGGAGGAAAAACGCTCTCAAAATCTTGTTTAAGCAAGAAACACTCCTTAAATCATGCCGAACTAAATATCCTTTAGCTGTAAAGCCATAGGTAGTTTATTGATAAAATGTCGAGAACTTTTTTGATTTTTCCTCCGGCTCTTTGTCATATAATCTGAACTACCGATGCAATAAAATCACTTCCTAAGCAGTTTAAAAAATTACCGAAAGTAAGGCAATTTTTTTCATAACTGAAATGATTTATACAGAATAATTGACAGGTTCACAGGCCATGCAATTTCCCTGCTTGTATTTTCAAAAAGCTATAAATTTTGACTTAAATTCAAAGATTAGCCACTATTCAGTCCGTCCAGCTAGAGGCCTTAAATAAGTTAAAGGCTAGGCTGGAAATATTTCTTTTATTTTAACTTTTTATTTAAAAAATTTTTTAACTTAAATTAGGTTTAACAATATGTCAATTTCGACTTCAAAATCAGCTTCCCCTTTAAGCAGAAGCTTGTATCCTAGGCTTGAAAAAGTTCCATCTATATATACAAGGCATAAACCTAATTCTTCCTCTCTCTTATATCCTAACTCAATATCTACCCTTTTCCATGGCTCCTGTATCAGCCAACAATCAATCAGTACATTTAGGCATATTAGAGTTACTAAAGTTAGTACATTAGAAAGTTCTCCTTGCCGATCTATTTATCCTCTAATAATTAAAAAAAGAGCTTTTTATAGCAAAAAGATTAATAGACAATTTAAAATACAGGAAAGAAGAATTGAGGAAATCTTAAAGAAAACTATTGGTGCATATAGGCTGATCAATGTACAAAAAGGAGTAAGTGGGAAAAGTTTAATAGAAACTAAGGATGGCCTGCAAAAAGTGGATTTAGATACAGTACAGAAAAATAGTAATGCAGATAGAAAAAGTACTGATATCTCTATGTTAGAGAAAATTGGGAAGATCTCAAAAAAACCTTTTTATTATTTAAGCCTCTTGGGAAGTATTATAGGTGTATGGGAATTTTTTGTTCCTAAAGAGGAAATAAATAACATTGATCTCTCTCCAGAAGTTTTATCTTCCTTAAAAGGGTTGATTCAAATACAGAGTTTTAATGGGTTAAATGATGCATTCAAAGCGCAAGAATCTACAATACAAAAAGTAGCAATTATAGGAACAGCAGGTTCTGGAAAAACTACTTTAGCTAAACAATATGTAAAAGATTATGAAAAAAAAATGAAAAGCCAAACGAATACTACCCGCACAGTATTCTTTGGTGACATGAAGAACATAGAAACTTTTCGTTATTCTTATAGGAAATTTGCTGAAAATTTAGTAGGTGACCTTCCTCTTGACGCCCAGGAATCGAAAGTTATTTCAGAGGTCAATAAAAAGCTTGCTAATAGGCCGAATTGGCTTTTTGTCATTGACAATGTAGATCCTATTAACTATGAAAGTTTGCAAACTTTTTTCCCCGACAGTTCAAAAGGAAAAATTTTACTTATCGCTCAGGAAGAGTTAAATGGAATAATGTCTTTTAATATACAAAAAAATTCTATTAGCGAAGAAGAAGCTCTTGAGATTTTCCAACTTAACCTTGGAAAAGATCACTGGGCTTTTAAGCAAGCGAATACCTCAAAACGTGAATTACTACGTCAAGTCTCTTACTTACCATTAGCTATCAAGCAAGCAGCTATTCATTTCAAATACACACAACAGGCTAATTCATTTGATCCTTTGGTAGATTCCTATCTCGCGCAGTTAGAAAGTTTTACAAAAAAACCAGAGAAGACTCATATATTAAATTTTTTTATTGATATGTTGAAATTTGTAAAGGTAGATAAAAAAGATCTTACCGCAATAGATGTTAATCAACTTTTAAAGGGTATATATTCTTTGAACATACAAGAATGCAAGCGAATACAGCCTAAAGGTGAGGATTGTATGTTTGTAATTTCTTTTTTTAATCCTTATTTTATTAATGAATCGATACTACGGCTTTGGTTTAAAGAGAAAGGTAAATCGGATGTATTTAGATCTACCTTAGATTTATTCGAGAATTATTCTTTAATTGTTAGGGATGGACAAGGTGGATGGAAAGTCCATCCATTTTTACAAGAAGTGCTTAGGGAAAAAGCGGAGGAAAAAGGAGAACCCCCCAAAAAAATTTTAACAGAATTCCTTTATTTTCTTAAAAAAAATTATAAATTAGATATGCGTTTTACTAATGGGTATAATCCTAAGCAAGATCTTCTAAATCACCTAGAATCTCTTATAGAGTTTGCAGAAAAGTATAACTTGAAAGATGAGCTAAAGCCTTGCTTTGTCCATCTTTATAATGTCGTAGGTAATTACCATGTGCAATCCAATAACTTTTTTGAAGCTCGGCAAGCATTTAAAAAAAGCTTACAGATTGCTGGAGTTGAATTAGAAGATTTATCATTTGAAAAAATTTGTAAGTTTCCGGAAAGGCATATAGAACTTCCTGCCCTTTGTGCTCAAGCCTTTCATTACTTGGGTAGAGTTCATTTTCACGCTGGAGAATTATCTCAAGCTAAAGAGCATTTTGAAATAGCTCTTGACATTCAGAGAAACTTGCTTGCTGATATTGTTTTAAGAAAAATAGTAGGTGAGATGACTCTGAGAAAAGGAATGGGTAAGATTACTCAGAGAAAGCTAGCAAATGATAGTCTACAGAAAAAAACCTTACTTGATATTATTTTAAAAAAAGAACTAGGAGACCTAGCCCAAAGAAAAGTTTTAGGAGATATTGCTTTAAAAAAAGTATTAAGTAACATTGATTTGGCTAGAAATCCCAATCCTTTCGATATTATAATTTTCCAAAGGCAGGGGTTAGGTTGGCTTCTTCTAGAGGGCAATGAACAACAAGTGTTAGAAGCAGAAAAACTTTATCTTAACCTATTTAAAGAAAAGGAAATCGTAGGCGAGAAAGAAACGCGTGATGAGTTTAATGAAGGATATTGTAACCTCCAACTGGGTAAAGTATATCTTAAGTTGGCACAAATATCCTCAGAAAAATATAAAAAGAATGATTACTATAGAAAAGCTTTAGAGAGACTGGAAGTAGGGAATAAGGAAAATGGCTTTAAAGGAGCTGTTGAGATGGTGCAAAGAGACCATATTAAAGCAGGTGAGATCTTTCTTTCTTTAGGGCAGCTCTATTTAGATATAGGTTGTAATTCTGATGCTCATAAAAAACAACAAGAATGTTTTGAACAAGCAAAGAACTATCTTGAACAAGCTTTAAAATATTCTAAAACTGATTGGAGGATTAGTGCTAAATCTAAACATTATCTTACTAAGCTTTATTTAGAAAAAAACTCTCCTGCTGAAGCATTTGTAGCCATTACTGAATCACTTTATTATTATAACAAATTAGGAAAAGGACTAACTAGGATTCCTCCTAAAGAGGCGCAGGAAGCTAAACAATTAAAAGAAGAAATTGTAAAAAGAATGCTTCAAAATGATAAATTTATCAATTATTTAATTGCGTATGCTTGAGGCCTAATGAAACGTCAGTTTTTATCTCTGGCAACTTTAAACATAAGCCTAGCCCAGCCTTCTACTCTGCTAGAAAGGTCAGCTCAGAAAAGCTAGGCGAAGCTAAAATGCAGGAGAATAGGTAAAAGGGGAGTAGAAAAAGAAAAGGCGCCAACAAATCGCCTGCTTAGCATAGGTAGAGAAAGTATCCATAAGATACTTTCTCTACCTTTCTTTTTATAAGTTTACTTACGTTTACGTTCTTGCTCGGTAAGGAAGCGTTTACGCATGCGAATGGCATCCGGGGTGACTTCGATCAGCTCATCGTCTTGAATATAGTCGATTGCTTGTTCGAGAGTAAATCTACGGGCAGGCACTAAGATAACGTTTTCATCACTGCCGGAGGCACGCATATTCGTTAGCTGTTTGCCTTTAGAAACGTTGACCATCAAGTCATTATCGCGGCTATTTTCGCCGACGATCATGCCCTCATAAATATCATCACCTGGTGAGACAAACATGGTACCTCGATCTTGCAAGTTGAAAAGCGAGTATCCTGTGGCTTTTCCTGGGGCCATAGAGACTAATACTCCACGTAGACGACCAGGAATTACACCTTTCCATGGGGAGAAGTTTTCAAAGATAGAGGTAAGAATCCCTAAGCCACGTGTTTGTGTTAAAAATTCATTACGGTAGCCCATTAATCCCCGTGTAGGCATTAAAAATTCCATACGGGTGATTTTATGCTCATCGGTATCCAGATGCTGCATTTCACCTTTACGGCGGGATAGCTCTTCGATCACTGTGCCGGCATATTCTTCAGGCACTTCAATATGCACACGTTCCATCGGTTCATTCTTTTCACCCTCGATTTCTTTAATCACGACGGTAGGCTTAGAGATACTAAATTCAAAGCTTTCGCGGCGCATTGCTTCAATAAGTACGGCCAAATGCAATTCACCTCTTCCAGCGACAGAAACTTTTTCATCCGTGGCATCGATACGTAAGGAGATATTTGCTTTTTTCTCTTTCTCTAGGCGCTCACGGAGTTTGTTCATGGTTACATGCTTACCACTACGACCTACAAAGGGGCTGTTGTTGACAGTAAAGTCGATAGAGACGGTAGGCTCATCCAGCTTGATAGGAGGAAGGTGAACAATTTTACCTGGATCGGTGAGGGTATCGCCGATCATAATTGAAGGGATCCCGGATAAAATTACAATATCGCCTACGGAAGCTTCTTCGAGCTCAATTCTTTCTAGGCCACGAAAGCCTTCTATGCGGGAAATCGTTGATTTTGTCTGCTTGCCAGAAGCATCAATGTGGATGACCTGTTGGCCTTTCTTAAGGGAGCCTTCTAAAATACGTCCTGAAGCTTGGCGGCCTAAGAAGTCGTCGTAGTAGATAGTAGAGACTTGCATAAGGAAAGGATTTTCAAGGTCCCCTTTAGGTTCAGGAACTGCATCGATAATCAATTCAAAAAGTGGACGCATATCTTCACGAGGATCATTAACATGTTGGGTAGCAAATCCCGATAACCCTGAGGCATAGCAATAGCGGAAGTCTAGTTGCTCGTCAGTGGCCCCTAGCTCATTAAAAAGATCAAAGGTAAGATCTAAAACTTTGTCGGGATTGGCATGCGGACGATCGATCTTGTTAAGAACGACAATAGGTTTTAGACCCATTTTAAGAGATTTAGATAATACAAAACGCGTTTGGGGCATAGGGCCTTCTTGCGCATCGACTAGTAGTAATACCGAGTTGACCATCCCAAGAATTCGTTCTACTTCCCCAGAAAAATCCGCGTGTCCAGGCGTATCGATAATATTGATTTTGAAATCTTCAAATTGGACGGCAGTGTGTTTAGCAAAGATTGTAATTCCCCGCTCTTTCTCTTGATCATAGGAATCCATGATACGTTCGGGTATTTGTTGATTATCTCGGAAAATATTGGACTGCTTAAGTAAGGCATCCAATAGAGTGGTTTTTCCATGGTCAATGTGAGCGATAATAGCTATATTACGAATCTTATTCTTTGATGGCATCATAAAGGTATACTTTTGTGAATTATTAATATGAAACTTATTAATGCTAACACGCTTTAAGTATAGATTTCAATGCTTAAAGTATTTTTTGCAAAACTAGGGAGCGTTTTATGTTGTTTAAATTACTATCTAGCCTTTAAACTGAATAACCCTAAAGCTAATAACTTCTCTCGGAGATTCGATGTGGAGGCGTCTTGGAAGCTACAATTCATAATAAAAAAGAAGATAATGACGAAGAACATGGCTATACTTTTAGCTTATTAGATTCAAAAAGAAGCCATCTCGATGATGTATTAAATGAAAAGCTTGAAGATGCTTTTCATCAGCATACCTCTGATATTGTTTTGCATGATGTAGCTAAAATTGCTAGCCAGCATGATCCTATTGATATGGCCCATGCCGTAACCCGTTTGCCTCCTCAGGCGCGTGTAATTGTCTATGAAAATCTTCCTGATTTGAATGGCAAAATTATTTTTATGATCAATACGAGCAGCTCTACACGCTCGGCAATCTTTCGGCAGATTGATGACAGCGAAATTAAAAGTTTGATAGAAAAAATGCCTCCTGATGAGGCAGTCTGGATCTTAGACGATATGTCTGATCGAAGAATGAGAAGAGTCTTTGATCTTTTAGAACCTAAAAAAGCGCAACGCATTAAAGAGCTTCAAAAGCATGACCGACATAGTGCGGGTCGCTTAATGACAGACGAATTTTTTGCTTTTCATATGAATACTACCATTGGGGAAGTGTCCGCTTATATTCGTGATAATCCGGGGATAGAGTTGACACGCCGTATTTTTGTTTTGAATGATGAGGGCCAGCTGGTGGGTTATGTACCGGGTCGAAATCTTATTGTAAATCCTCATTATCTGCCTTTGCGCCAAATCATGCGTCCAATTTTACAGAAAGTCACTGTAGATGTTTCTCGTGATGAAGTAGTAGATGTCGTCGAGCGTTATAAAATTCCCGCCTTGCCTGTTGTGGATGAAAATGAGCATTTAAGAGGAGTGATTACCTATGAAAGTGTAGTAGAGGCCATGGAAGATATTGCTGATGAAACGATTGCTAATATTGCTGGTACTGCCGAAGATTATAGGGAGTACGAACCTATTTTAAAAAGGTTTTTAGGAAGAGCTCCTTGGCTGATGGTGACTCTATGTGCAGGCTTAGTTTCTACCGGGGTCATGTCTCATTTTTATGATCGTTCTTGGTTTGCTTTACTACCTTTTTTTGTGCCTCTCATTACGGGTATGTCGGGAAATGTAGGGATTCAGTGTAGCACTATCCTCGTACGAGGATTGTCAACAGGGGATATTTCTCCCGGATATAAAAGTGAGGCTATTAGCCGTGAGCTTGCTATAGGCTTACTGATTGGATTAGTATTTGGTTTAATTTGTGGAACTGTAGTCTATCTTCTTAATTACTTTGGAGTGCACCATCTTCAGGCTGATCCTTTATCCCTAGGGATTACAGTTTCTTGCGGAGTGTTTGGGGCCTGCTTAGCGGCAACAATGCTAGGCTCTTTTTCGCCCTTCTTTTTTGTGCGGTTTGGCATCGATCCGGCGGTTGCTTCTGGACCTATCGTCACAGCTTTCAATGATGTATTATCCACTTTGATCTTTTTTCTCTTTGCTCGCTTAGTTTATGCTTTCATTACTTAAAGGAAAAAACAAACTTTAATAAGTGGCCACAGTTTTTAAATTTACCAGCTTAAGAGGCCTTAAGGAAGAGAAATTATGCCTAAAATTGAAGGAAAAGATGTGAAAGAGTATCTTACTTTGCTTAGCGTCAATTTAGTAGTAAAGGTAAAAAATCTTCGAGAATATGTAAAGGTTATCTATCGTTATTACCGCAAGCTTTCTTATGCTGTAGTGGATAGCTCACTTCTTCTTATGTATCTTTTTGATAATCCCTTTACCGTGAGTCGTCGCTATTTTTCTTGCCGCTCAGATAGCGAGGAATACATTTATGGAGAAACACCCTTAACCACATTAGAAAAAATTTCTAAAGAAGCGCGTATTCACCCGCAGGATCTTGTCATTGAACTAGGGTGTGGGCGTGGCCGTACCTGCTTTTGGCTACAAAAGTTTACAGGCTGCCGTGTGGTAGGTTTGGATATGGTTCCAGATTTTATTCTTCGTGCTAAGCGTATTCAGCATAAATTAAAAATTACCCATTTAGAATTTAAGCAAGAAAATTTTTTATTAGCAGATCTTACTAAAGCTTCTGTCATCTATTTGTATGGTACTTGTTTAGAAGATCAAACCATCAAAAGGTTAATTGAACAGCTAAAACAGTTAGCAGCAGGTACACGCATCATCACGGTCAGCTATCCTCTAACTGACTATACCGAGGAGCCTACATTTGAAATTATGAAACGTTTTTCAGCACCTTTTACCTGGGGGAAGGCGGACGTTTATATTCAAATTAAGAAATAGCTGGCAATAAGTCATGAAAGAATAGCAGAAAAATTTCTCTTTGGCGTACGTGAAAGTGATTTAAATTGCTAATTTATAAGAGAAGCTAACCAAAGTTTTCCATCCATACATTTTTTTTTCCATGCATGTATCCTTTAAAGGTCATGTGAAGGCATCTTTTAAACCATAAGCTTTTATGTTAGGGGATCTAATATTCAATCTACACTCTTTCTCCCCCTTCTGCTTGATAATTCTTAAGGTAGGCTTAATCAAGCAGAAAAGTGGAGAAAAAAACTTAAGAAGGTCGAGGGGCAACAAAGCCTTTTATAAAGAGCTATTGGGATTCATGTTTTGCCAATGATAATGATCAATTTGGAAAGTTAGCATCAGTATAAGCAGACGATAATCGATAGCCTGTTCGCGGAACAAAGTAGGATCTAGGATCTCTACCGTCCAATCATCTTTTAAGCTAAAAAAATGCCTCCATAGGTAGGCAAACACTTGATGGGTAGCAGGGTCGATAACGGTATATTTAGTGCCGCAAAGATTTATCTTTGCTGAAGCAGCATGATAGCCATCTGCACGATATAGATCGAAAATGGGGAAAAAGTGAACAATTTTTTCTTCTACTTTTCCTAATAATTGTTCGTCTCCATCATAAATGTCAAGGCTCGCTCCCCAATCAAAAAAACTCATATAAGCTTTTGCTTGTAATTTATTATGGGCATCATAAAACAAATAATGGGAAGCTCCTTCCTTAATATGCTTACGATGCACAGTTCCCATAGGTTGATCTTTAGAAAGAATATCGAAAGTATGGGTAAGAGAAATCCAATGCTGTCTAATAAAAAATTTTGAAGGGATCTCTTCGGCTTGAATGGTTAGCTTGTTAAAAGCTACAAAGAGAAATAGAAGGATGATTAGCTTTTTTTTTAGCATGTAGCCTCCTTAGATAGAATGGTAAATAGCAAGTGGGCTACCAACAATTTAAGTTTATTTCTTTTTAAAAGTCGATGAATTTTAATTACTGGAGTAGGCTTTAAAATTTAATGAGGGTAGAAAAAATTAATTAGAAGCTGTCTATGCAGGCCGCTAAGCTTGCTGCCTGTATTAAAATAATGGTTAGGGGATAGGCTTTTAGGTTGTTTTATAATTAAAAGTCACCTTATAATTAGTTTTTCGAGAAGCGTTTATAGGATCAAGTAGGGAGCGAGTACATGAAATTTATTTTATATTTTATTTTCTTTGGTTTATTGTTTTACGTCATCGCTTTATACTTTCCTGAAGCATTCCAAACATTAGTTTCTTGGGCCGATAAAGTTTTTGCTTTTCTTCAAAATTTATTCATAGCAGCTATAGACAAAGCAAATTTAATGATGTCCACTCCTCCTGCCATTCCTGAACAACCTGTTCATTTTGAGGTTCCTCAAGAGCTAGCATGCCTATGGAATTACCCTTCCCCATCTAGCTTATAGGCCTTTTGATTAATAATTCTATGGATTTATCCAGGCAATATTGAAGATTGGTTATTAATGAGAGATAGCCTCTACGCAAGGGAATCTTAAAAAAGTATCCCTGGCAATTACGTTCTTTGCCCTTGTTGGTTTCGTCATAACTTTAGAGCCTCCTGCTTTCGAATATTTTAACAGAATGGCTATGTCTACAGGTAGCCGTAAAATCAGGGTTTTTTCTGAGTAGCTTCTTCTGAAAGCTTCTTCTTAAATAAAGAGGAAATTTTTCTCAAACAAGGGGAGATATTTCCTCTTATCAATAAATCGTAAATGCTTTCTAAGGAAGAAATCCTTAGGATAGATGGTAGTACCCGTGATAAGCGCTCTCTAACGCTATAAGATAGCTTGTCATCTTTTCGTTTTGTATGTCCAAAAGGATTGACTCCTTTATTGTAAGCGACTTCCCCAGGAACTTTCATAGTTTTTCCATTCAAAAACCTAATGAATGGCTAAAGGGGGTATCTCTTGTGCTTAACCCTCCTTTTCTTCTCTGAATTATCTTAAATAATTTGTTTCATACCAACCTTATAGATCCTTGATAAGACAGGTTAGTAAGACTAACTAAGGGGGAGGTAAGATAGTCTCTCAAGTATATTATTGAAGGTGTCCAAACAGGCTGAGGGCTAGCCCTTGGCTTTAACCTAGCATTTCTAGCAGCAAAAGGTTTTCTAAAGCTATAGAGGTGCTAGTTAAAACAAACAAGGCTTTACTTCCCAAAACAAAAGGGAATCTTAAAATGTGCCGATTGGCTAACTAAAGCATTCAAACTTAGATCCCAGTTTGCAGTCAATTGTTACTGGGTGTGCCTATCCCTATGTAGGGATAATTTTAAAAGGGGTTTCGCTTTTGGGGAGCGCCTCCTGAAGCATGGCAAATAGGCCCTGGTTGAAAGCATGGAGCTAGTGTGAATTTTCCATACTGCGCCCTTTCAATACTTGCATATAGTTTTCTACCATTATAAGGAGTAAATATTCCATATATGGCCGCTAATTCAAGGCCAACCAAAACAACAGGGGGTGTTACAACTCTTAATAAATCTTGCCCAGCATCTTTCAATCTTCCTTTAAAGGAATAGGAGTTTTCTGTTGCTTTACCTGTCCAGAAGTGAGAAAAAGAAGCTAATTTCACAATTCGATAAGCTGTATTTACCAAAGAAGCAAGTGAATGAACGATAGGCGTACCCAGAATAAGTAGGAAACATTTAAATCTAACACTGTTTTTAGGCTCATTCCAATATTTTCTACCTGTACTTGTATCAATTAAATATTTCGGACTCCCATCGCTCCATTTTGCGCTATCAAGGGCTGGTTTCCATCCATTAATTAATTGAAAATTTGCTAAAGTTGTACTAGCCATTTATTGTTTTCCTGTTATTTAAGCGTTAAATTATTGTTTATTAAAAATAATATGATAATTAACCTTTTTAATAAATAATTAATTTATATAAACTATATTCATTATTTTGAAATAAATAAAAAATAGTAGACTACCTTAGGTGTTATTGCGTAAGCGGTCATGGGGGGGGGGGCAAAAATGCTTAAAATATTGATGCTCAGAAAACAATGTAAATCAGGAAGTGTAGTAAATAGGAAACAGCTATTTACAAGCATTTTTTGTTCTGCAGATGCCCGCAGAATCGCGTCTAAAGCTGGGTATACCCCGTGACTGCTTACAAAAAAAACGCCTAAAGATTATTTATCAAGACCATGGCTATAAAGCTTTACAAAGAAGGCTTAAGAATCGTTCCCTGGAGTTTTTTTCAAATTTAATCGGGGAATAATAACATGTGCTTATGATTCCTGGAATCCCTCTGCTTAGCTTATTCGCCAAAAAAATGATGAGTTGACTTGCAAGCTTAGAATAGAATGTGAAGCGGCGTTAGGTTGTCTTCCTATCCAATCACTCCCTTCTATATAGGCTAATCTTTTGCTTGAGCTATACTGAGTGTCTTTCTTGCAAATATCTGTGTTACAATATTATAGACCGTTAAAAGCATAAGAAAAGGATAACAGACCTTTAAAATGGGGATTAGAAAAGCAGAAATGCCTGCAAACTGCAGATTGGCCACAATGAACGTAGCAAGAAGGGTACCTATTAATGCTGTTTTGTAGCTAATTTTGTTTTGGAAAACTGTATGGCTAATAAAGTCTGCAAATACGTTAGAAAGAGCAATGGCGGTAGTCAGGCAAGCCAACGCAATGGTCGAACATACCCAAATGCCTGCTGAAGGGCCTATTATCTCCATCGTAATTGCTCCTAATAGCTGCTCGACGCTTTCTACTTTTAATTTGGCGCTATGAAAAGAGGCAACATAACTAAAGCCTATATAAGTAAGGGCTAAGAGAAAAGCACCTAACGCACAAGATTTTAAGCCGATTTTCACTAGACTTTCTTGAGGGTATAAGGCAAGGGTGTTTTTTAAGGAATTAAAAATGATGGAGGAAAAGAACAAAGCTGCTAATAAATCCATAGTATTATAACCTTCTTTTAGCCCTCCTAAAAACACTATTAAAGAAGGTTGCTGTTGAGGTGAAAAGGAAGATCTTTCGGCTGTTAGCAGTCCTTTAGTAATAATATAGGCTAAAGATCCTAACAATAGAGGCGTTAAAACACATCCCAACCATTCCAAAATATATCTTTTCTGATAGGTAAAGAAGAAGATAAGCCCGCAGGCAAAAGCGTTAAATGCTACCGGGGAGAAATCACCTACAGACATTCTTACTGTAGAGGAGGCTAGAGCGATGCAACGGGGCAGCGAACCTAAGGGTCCTAACAAGGTAATGATAAACAAAGCTATTAAAAACCCTGGAAACTTTCCTAACACCGCAAAATAACGTTTATGATCTCCCTCGAAAAGGAGCATGGCGAATAATCCCCCAAAAGGTACAAGCACAGCCGTAATCAGTAAACCTAAAATGGCGAAAAATGTTTTGTCTTGAGCATAATGTCCGATAGCAAGAGGAAAGATCACATTTCCTGCGCCGAAAAACATGGAAAACATCGCAAGGCCTGTCGCAATAGTTTTAAGATGAAGAGATATTCTCATCGTTTTAGCTTCCTATAAAATTAGTCCCTCTATGAAATAGTTAAAGGGAGGTGATTTTTTATTATTTTTTCGCTCGATAATAAAGATAGATAAGAAACGTTAGATGTGCGCGTAGCGCACCACTAGGACACTCAATAAGAATAGTTTACTGGAAACCAAATAAGGTAAAATAAGATTTTTCATAACAGCAATGATAGTTGTTAATAAGCTATTAAGTCAAGCAATATTTGTTCTCTGTTATTGGCTTTTTTATACTACAACTGTGCTATCTAAAGGATTGTATAAGAGGGTAGTAAAATGTAGGCTCGGATTTTCTTAAGTTTGATTGGGGTGAGAGCCATCGAGAGTGCAAATGCTGGAAGGAAACTAAGGGAAAGAAGGGCTAGCCTGAGAACATGGATGGTGAAAAAGTTAAGGAAAAATAAAACATTATTTATAGTTTATTTGCTAAAAAATCTTAAATAAAAAAACAAGGATAGCTTGCTTCAAACTCAAGGCAAAGAGAGTAATAATATAAAAAAATATTTTATTTCTATTGCACAAAAAGGCTAGCATATGATTTGGCCATCTCTTCTCTTAAATAAGTTGATCAATCTACCTATTAATAAAGGTGGGAGATGTTGTGCTAATTTTAAAGGCACAAAGGGGGCCTCATTTAGCATACAAACGGCTTTTTTAACCTATTTATAGCTAGCATAATATTATTACGTGTTCCAAAAGCTGTAAAACGTATAAATCCTTCTCCTGAGGGGCCAAAACCTGAGCCAGGTGTGGTAATGATGTGATAGTTTTCAAGTAAAGCTTGAAAAACCTCCCAAGATTTGCGATTTTTAAACCGTACCCACAGGTAAGGGGCATTAGTTCCGCCATACACTTCCCAGCCCTGTTGTTCAAGAGCTACTTTGATTAGTTGGGCATTTTCCAGATAGAGCTGGCAGGTTTTTTTCACTTCCTGGAGACCTCTATCTTCAAGAACGGCCATCCCACCTTGTTGAGCTATATTGGAGGCCCCATTAAAAATAGTAGTAGTCAGACGTTGCCAATCTGCATTTACTGGAGTTCCATCTTCATATTTTAAGGCTTGAGGGATGATTGTCCAGCCAAGGCGTACTCCGGTGAAGCCTGCAAGCTTAGAAAAAGAGCTTACTTCGATGGCCACTTCTTTGGCGCCTGGGATTTCAAAAATAGATTTGGGTAAAGAAGGGTCTTGTATGAAGTTGGCATAGGCAGAGTCAAATAAGATAATCGTTTGATTGCTTTTAGCAAAGTCAACTAATCTGGTTAATTGATCTTTTGTAGCTACAGCTCCTGTAGGGTTATTAGGGGAACAAAAGTAAATGATATCTGTGCGAGGTGTTCTTTCTAGATCGGGGAAAAAATTATTTTCAGGAGTACAAGGCATGTAAACAATATTGCTTACTCCTTGAATAATACTGCCATCTACATAAACTGGGTAAGCTGGATCTTGAATAGCTACCGATACATGCTTTCCCAAAAGCATCTGAAGGCGGCCTATATCGCACTTGGCACCATCGGAAACAAATACTTCCGAGGAGGAAATGCGATTAAAATAAAGTTGGGAAGCGATACGCTCGCGAAGCTCATTAAGCCCTTGTTCAGGTCCATAGCCACTATAACCTTGGATGGTTCCCAATTTCATAGCTTCTTGTGACATGGCATGCGCAATAGAAGAAGGAATGGGTTCTGTTGTATCACCAATTCCTAGACTGATCACCTCAGCTTGAGGATGATCAGAAATAAATTTAAGCTTACGCTTATGGATTTCAGGAAATAAATATCCGTCACTAAGCTTTGCTAAATTAGCGTTTCTTTTTATCATATCGTTAGTTTTTTATATAACCTTGTTGATAGACTAGCTCAGCAGTTAAGATCCCACCTCCAGCTGCTCCTCGAATCGTATTATGAGAAAGAGCTGTAAAACGGTAATGAAAAAGAGGGCATTCTCTTAAGCGTCCTGCTACTATAGACATTCCATTACCTTCAAGCCTATCTAAACGAGGCTGAGGCCGATCTTTTTCATCATGATAAACAACTGGGCAAAGGGGAGCAGAGGGTAGATGAAGGTCTTGAGGGACTCCTTTAAAAATCTGCCAGGCTTGCAAAATATCTTCTAAGGAAGGTTTAGTAGCAAATTCTACTGAAACGCATGCCATATGGCCATCTAGTACCGGAACGCGATTACAGGTTACAGAGAGCGAAATACCTGAAGCATTGACAATCCTATCCTCTTGAATGTTTCCCCAGATTTTTAAAGGCTCACTTTCAGATTTTTGTTCTTCGCCCTCAATGTAGGGAATAATATTGTCTTGGATAGCATAAGAGGAAACCCCTGGATATCCAGCTCCGCTTACTGCTTGCAGGGTAGTCACCATTAGTTTTTTAACCTGAAACTTTTGATGCAAAGGTTGTAAAGGAATCATATAGCTTTGAAGGGAGCAATTCGGTTTGACAACAATGCAGCCTTGCGTCCAACCCCGCTTCTTTTGTTGTTCTTTAATCATGCTCAGATGATGAGCATTAATTTCAGGGATCAGGAGGGGAACATCAGCAGTGTTACGGTGATAAGAAGCATTAGACATAACGGGTAAGCCAGCAGCCGCATAACTTTCTTCATATAGCTTAGCAATAGGGGAGTCCACAGCTGAAAAAACGAGGCTACAATCTCGTTTGCATTGCTCAATATTTTCTATGGAATAAACAGGAAGTTTTCCGTGTGTTTCGCTAAGAGTTGTATTAGGAAGCCAGCGGTTCCGAACTGCTTCTGCATAGCTTTTACCAGCTGATTGCTTGGATGAGGCTAGGAAAACCACTTCAAACCAGGGGTGCTTAGACAGTAATTGTAGATATTGCTGGCCAACCATACCTGTTGCACCTAAAATGCCTACAGGAATCTTTTTCATACAAGTTTCCCCAAAGTGAATAGGGGAGATTATAAACAATGAGGCTATTTTTAGAAATATGAGAATAGACTTTTTTGATCGCAAGACTATATTTAAATTAGATCAGTGAAGAAGTAAATTTCAATTAATTTCTCTCCCACCTCTGGGTTTAGTATTTCTTGCCAATTAAAAAAAATAACACGAGCGAGCATTTTCATGTTTTAGGCTTGAAATCAAGAATTAGCTTATCTTTAGGCCAATTTGCTATAAAAAATAGGGTGAAAAAATAAAAATAAGCTGTTGAGTCTTCTTAGAGGGATAATAGACCAGTTTTTCTAGCCTACAAATTCTATCTTATTTTACCTTAAGTGCCAAAACTTATGCTTACGACTAGGATCTGTATGCCGGATATCAGCATGATTGTTGAGAAAAAGTAGTTGACAAGGACCGAAAAGAATAATTAGCCTATTTATTAAAATTTATTACAAACTTAGATTTTAATCTATTAAGGCTGGTAATATGAACTCTCCTATCCATCTTCAAGGCGATGCCTCTACTATTCCACCGGTAGATTTGCCTCATTCTTCTTTAGTTGTGCAAAACGTGGCTGAAGAAAGTAGCCTTACGGATTCATTAGCTAAAAAAAGTGAAGCCGACGAACTCTTAGATTCCCGATTAGTTGTAAATACCGAAGTCTTAATCGATGATGCCCCTATCTCTTTATTTGATCTGCGTATCTTTGAGCAGGCTCAGGGAGAGAAAAGAAGAGAGCTTATCAAGCAATTTGGCGATGGGCTCAAGAATATAGGGTTTGTGGCATTTAAGGTGGAAGCCCTACAGCCTTTAATTGAAGCTGCCTACTTTGAGATGGAAAAATACTTTAATCAGCCTCTAGAAGATAAAATGAAAGATTGCCAGGAAGATCCTTCCATAGGCTTTTCCCCCCAAGGGCGAGAGACAGCCGCAGGAGCTTACCATCCTGATCTTAAAGAGACTTTTTCTATCCCTCCTAATTTTAAGGAGTGGCCTGCAAATCGCTTAAAATTTCAAGAGATAATGTCTCTTTACCATCAGCAATTTACCAAGCTGGCCGCTTTGTTCATGGGATATCTGGCTGAGTATTTAAATGAGCCGCCTGAGAATATCCTTATACCTGCTATGAGTGGGAATCATTTATTGCGGTTAGCTCATTATCCTGCCCCCAAAGCTGAAGATGATCCTCAAGCAGTGTGGGCTAGTGCGCACGAAGACCTAAATGTCCTAACTCTCCTTCCTTCTGCTAAAGTCCCTGGATTACAAGTCATGACCAAAGAAGGGGAATGGAAGTATGTAAATATTCCTAAAGGTTATATCCTTATCAATACGGGTGAACAGTTATACTATAAAAGTGCTGGATTGATTCGCGCCCCTCGCCATCAAGTTATCAATCCAGGAGGTCTATATGCGCGGCAAAGACGTTTTGCTAGCCTCTTTTTTCTCTCATGGCCTGCTAATTTTTCCTTAATACCTTTTGCAGGCTGTTTAAATCAAGTGATGGCTGATATGCCTGAGGGAGAAAAAGAAGAATATATAAAAAATTTTCCTGAGATGACAGTCCAAGAATGTTTGGAAGCACGCTTGATAGAAATGCGTATTATCCTTGAGCCTTCGGAAGAGTTAGTCAAAACTTTAAGCCAAAAAGGGCTGTTAAAAATGCCTCCTCACGAGCTTATTGCTCTTTATCCTTCCATTTTTTCAGAGGAACAAAAAGGGACTTAATCATTCAAGTTTAAAAGATAAAAATAAGAAGGGGTTAAACGCAAGCTTACAAGTAAAAACAGGAAAATAAATTATTTACTTCATCTTATTGCCTTTTAGGTTTTCTTAAAAACTTTGTTTTGATTTGTAAAGCTGCTTCTTTAAGAGTTAGTTAGAAGATGAGCTAAAATAACGCTGTTTAAAAAAATCTAGGCAAATCCATTATTCTTTGGAGGGAAGGCCTTTATTCGACGATACAAAAGCCTTCTTCATAAATAGGGCCAGTTTTACCAATTTTTAGTTTATTCTGAAAAAATTCGCGATAAACTTTCAGTCCTTGTTGGGCATTCTGGATGCAGTAAAAGCAATTAGTAATCCACTCTGAGCCTTTGATCGTTCCAGTGGTGTAGTTTAATTGGAAGCGGCTGGTAATTTTTTGTCTCCAGTAAGCGGGTTCTCCAAATAACAACACAGGATTTGAAGGAACTGAGCCAACTTTCCGGCGCACTTCCTCTAAGGAATATTCAAAATCTGTGCCAATTCCACCTTCTAAAAAGATAGGGAAATCGAGATTAAACTCTGCTTGGCGCTCTACAAGTTTATCTAAGCGATAAGTCATTTTAGCGTCTATATAAGGATTTTGCCTCTGTTCATTGACCACCGTCTGAGGACCTGCTCTAAAATCTACTATATTAGCGCAAGAAAGCATCTGGTATTCTTGTGCGACCCGATTTCCTACCTCCATAGCCCCAGGCCCACCGCCCGTAATTAAAGCAAGAGGTGTATCTTTTTTTAGCAAAGGATGATTCATTTCTTGGCGCATTTCTATTACGCCTTTTAGAAGTTTCCTTAGCTCAGTTTCAAAATTTCCTTTGAATAAGTTAGAGCCATAAATACCGAATACTGTAGAGTTTAGAAAAGTTTCGATTTTTCCAAGAGGAACGAAGAGCCCTGAGTCATAGCCGGGCTTTTGCACAAATTGTAGAATCTTATGGCTAGTCTCATCTACCCAAAACACGGGGATGGCAAACTTATTAAGATCGTGTAAAAGAGCACGATCTTCTGCAGAAAAAAAATCTAGATGGGATTGGGAGGCATATTGAAAATATATTCCTTTAAGACATCTTTGCACTTGATCGCTTAATAACATACGTTTCATGAAAGGAGAGGGAAAATAACGAGTAAGGAGGATACCTTGGCTCGTAATACTTGAATCATCGATAGCTTTTAAAAAGGGATAAGAGGGCTGTTGCTCAATGAAACGTTCGACCATGAGTGCTTGCCTAGCTCCATGGCCCCATTTGGGAAATTCTTGAAAACGTGACGTGCGTGTAATCCAGGCCTCTGGTTTAAGATTGAGAAATTGCTCTCCTTTTACCACAAACACTGCCGCACGATTTTCTATAGGCTTAGGTGCAGTTTTAAAAGCTTCAAAAAGTACATGAGTATCTTCTAGACAAGACTGTAGTTGATCACGATCAGAAAAATACACATGTTCGCGGTAAGGTTCTAAAGTATAAAATTCTAAAGGAATATCGGTAATTTCTCTTTGACTATTGCCATACAATTCATAAACGTCACCTGAAGCATAGGTATCAGGCTGGAGAACCGATGCTGTTGTGTGCTGGACTTCGGTAGAAAGAAGTTCTTGGGCTACATGGCCAAAAACTGTTCTAATATGTAAGGGTAAAGTGCGGACAAGTAAAAGCTCATCTTTGTTTACCTCTCGAGGCTGATCTAGCTCCCATTCTTGGTGAAGCTTTAAGATTTCCCGCATACTAAGAGAGGATTTTAATGCTTTTGCGACGGTAGGAAGGAAACCATGAATGGTCGAGGCATATTCACCCCGCCCTTTTAGTAAGGATAGGTAGGCTACCGTCCGCCCATCCACTTTATCTAGGATTAAATGATCACTTCCATGTAATCCTCCTAATGAAAGTAGAGGCCTTCCCCATCGATCAGAGCGCCCAAACATGCGCAATAAATAATCAGGATCACGCACGCGACGACGCTCATCCGCAGCAAAGAGGCGACCAATGGTTGCTCCCACTTCAATTTGTTTAAGCATTTCCGCGCCTATCTTTCCGAGGGCGGAAAGATGAACTTTAACTTCAGCACATCCATTTTGCTTATCCAATTGATATTCAATGCCTATACCATTTACCCCTAATTGCGCAAGCGTGCTTTTGATATTAAAGAAGATATGATTTAAATCTATCTCGAATCCAACAAAGAGTGAAGGTATTTGATTAATAAAAACTGTTGCCACTCTAGTGTTTTCATGGATAGGCCCTAAATGTGTAATTATACCGTCCGGAGTGACTAAATCTAAATACTTTGTTTCAAGAAATAATTGGCTATTCATACACCTCCTAGCAGAAGGCTGATCATATGAACCTGTCTAAAATTAGTCAATGTCACTGCTTATGTAAAAAAGTGTGAGCAAACACTTAAAAGTTTTATAGAGCAAAAAGGAGGCACAGATTTTTAAGTACGTTCTTTGTACGCCAATTTACATAAATGCTTTACTTTTAGATCCATTTTTTGTGAATATTGTGTTTATAGCCTGTCAATAAAGTGAGAAGCAAAGAGAAAAAAATGCTAGCCTTTTATCTTCAATGGCAGCTTTTTCTTTCTTCTTTTAAATTAAATCTCTCATATTTAATGGATTAAATTTATAAGTACAAGCAGTACTCCAGCGTACAGAAAGCTTTTTCAAAGCAAAAAGACAACTTTAATAGAGAATAGTTTTGTTTATAAGTTATCGTGTCTTTTAAAATAGCGAAAAAAAATCACCCCTAGTTTATTTGAGCTAAAGTTTAAACAAGCCTTCGGATTTTGTTTTAATAAAAATTTTGCTTGTGACATAATTTTTTCCTTACACCAGATCAAGATAGCAAATTTAAATTATGAATAATCAAAAGCTTCCCAGAAGCGTAGGAACTCATAGCGGGACTTTTCATGCTGATGAAGTGACTGCTTGTGCTCTTTTACTTCTCTATAATTTAATCGACCGTGAGCAAATTATACGCACAAGAGATCCTCAGCTTTTAAGTCAATGCGAATACGTATGTGATGTGGGTGGATGCTATGACCCTGAGAATAAATTGTTCGATCATCATCAAGCAGATTATCAAGGAGCCATGAGTAGCGCAGGAATGGTTCTTCTTTATCTTAAAGACCAACATATTATCACTCCTAAAGAGTATGATTGCTTTAATGCAAATCTAGTTTTGGGAGTGGATGCTCATGATAATGGTAGAGATCCGCAAATTTATGGCCTGTGTACTTATTCTAACATCATTTCTAGCTTTACCCCCATTAAGCAGGATGCCGATGATGCCACACAAGATAAAGCTTTTTTTGAGGCTCTTGATTTTGCTTATCAATATCTTAATCGAATACTTAATCGATTTAATTATATTCTCTCCTGCCGAGAAATTGTTTCTAGAGCGATGGAGAAGAAAGACGATTGTCTAATTTTTGAGAAAAATATTCCTTGGTTGGAATTGTTTTTCGAATTAGGGGGAGTTAATCATCCGGCAAAATTTGTGATTATGCCCGCAGGACCGCATTGGAAATTGCGCGGCATTCCTCCTACCTATGAAGATAAAATGAAGGTACGCTCTCCTCTCCCTAGTGAATGGGCGGGGCTTTTAGAAGAGGAATTGAAAGAGGTGAGCGGGATAAAAGGAGCCATTTTTTGCCATAAAGGAAGATTTATCTCTGTGTGGGAAACTTACCACGATGCATTAAAAGCTTTAAATTATGTACTTAAAAAGTAGACAATAAAATTATGACAACCAATGTTTTTGCACAAATTATAGCGGGTAAAATTGCGGTAGACAAAGTATTTGAGAATGAACGCATTCTGGCTTTTAAAGATATTCATCCCGTAGCACCTGTGCATATTTTAATTATTCCAAAAAAGGAAATTGCTGACCTTCAATCCGTCCAAGTAGAGGATTTGCCTTTAATTAGCGAGATTGTACAAGTAGCTCAGCTCTTAGCAAAAGCACACCATATTACTGAGGGTTATCGGTTATTAACTAATAATGGGGCCTTAGCAGGACAAACGGTTTTTCACTTACATTTTCATTTGATAGGAGGACGTAAGCTAGAAACGTTAGGATAGCAATAATTTTTTACTCAATGAAAAAAGTTTTAAAATGAATAAATACATTAAGCTTTTAGCTTACTTGATAGAGCCGCGGGCAGAATATAAACTTTATCACATAAAAGATTGAACAGCCCAGCGATGCTGGAGTTGTCTTCTACTCGTTCGAGGTTATCCTCTGGGAAAAATTAAAATTTTATTAATAGAGAGTACAGAATTTATAGTCATAACGTTGCTTTCTTACTTAAAAGCTATTCTAGTGAAAGAAAAAGCGGTTTTTAAATAAGGCTGTTTGCTTTATTTCTATAGAAATTCACCAGGATATTCTACCTACCCTTAAAAAATTTCTTTGCTATCGTAAAGAAATTATAGTTTGTAATGATTATCTTTAAAATTTATGCCCTTCATGCGCAGTTTTTTAGGCGCTAAAGTGAAAAGTGGTTGCTGTAAAGCAAGCTTTAAGACTACATAGTAATGGCGTTTTAACGCGTATAAAAGATGCCCAAGTGGATGTTTATAAAAATGATTTTTTAATTAAATTATAAAGTAAGTAGCTAGATTTTATTTATGCGAGAAATAATTTTTTGGATAGGATGTACCCTTGCCTTCCTCTGCCCAGCAGCTGGCTATGGAAATGAAGAAACATATGTCCAAGCGGTCCATGCCCATTTACGCATTAAAGACTTTGGATCGGCTAGCCAAGAAGCTAAAGAAGGCCTTTATTTATTTCCTTATAGTAAACCCTTATGGGCTGCCTATATTAAAGCCCTTGCTAAGCAGGGTAACGAAAAAGAGATGCTGGCTATATGGAAAAATTATATAGAAATTTTTCCTGAGGAGAAAAATAATCGAGCTTTAATAGAAACTTTAGCTTGGGGAGTGATCGAGCATGCTACTTTTTCTTCTTTACCTACCATTCGATTCATGTCCATCCTTTCTGCCTTTTTTTCTCAAGATGTAAAAGGTATTAAAATTTTATTAAAAGGACTTAGAGATAAAAATTCTGCTTTGAGGAGTGCTTCTGCTCAAATGAGTGCGCATTGCCGTGACCAAGAGATTAAAGAGGAAATCCTTCGCTTATTCCGTGAAGAAACAGTTTGGAATGTAAGACTGCAAGTGATTCGTACGCTTGGTTTAATGAAAATGAAAGAAGCCAAGCAAGCATTGTTGGCTTTATTACAAAAAACTACCACCACGGCGGAAGAAACCAGAGTAGTTATTGAATCTCTAGTCAATTTATGGGGCGTTGCTACTCGAGAAGATATTTCTCGTTTAGCAAAAAATAAACGTGCGGCTTTGCGCTTGCTAGCCTGCGAAGTGGTCGCGCATTGTAACATGAAAGATGCTATCGATTTAATTATACCTTTAATCAATGATTCTCATGCGCAAGTACGCCAGGCGGCCTTGTGGGTGAGTGGTTATCTACGCATTCAAGAAGTTAAAGGAGAGACATTACTGCTGATAGCAGAAAAAAAATTGGAAGATATTGACCCTCTAGTTGGCATAAAAGCTGCTTGGCTACTGACATTAAATAATTCTCTAAAAGGCCAAGAAGCTTTTACAAAATGTTTAGAAAGCCCTAGTAGAGATGTACGTATTATAGCAGCGGCAAACCTGGCGGCTTGCGGAAAATATGGCTTTCCTTTAATCGAGGAGCAATTTAAGAAATCAACAGATCCTTACGTAAGGATAAACCTAGCTTTAGGGCTAATTAGTCAGCGTGCAGAAATTCAAAAAGCATGCCAGGCTTTATATCAGGGCCTTGCCCATCTTAAAGAAAAATGGTCATGGGATGAAAAAAGTCATGTGCGTGCTCTTATACCTAATCGCCTGAGGCATTCAGATGACCCTGATATTTCTCCTGCTATTATAGATCAAATCACTCGACTTGAGATTCTGAATATTTTGGCTATCATGAGATATCCGCAAGCCCAGCAAGCCATTAAATCTTTTCTGGAAGAAAAAACATGGGGTATTACCGCTATGGCATCAGCAACTTTGCTGTCTGAAGGCGATCAAATGGCCTTAGACCTAGTGCAAGAGCTTTTGAATGACGAGGACGTACAAGTGCGTGTGCAAGCTGCTTTAATAATGGCAAGGTGGGGCAAAAGTGAGACAGCTTTGCAAACTTTATCAAAAGCTTTTCCTGGAGTGGATAGAGAAATGAAAGAGCATATTTTAGAAGGTATCATGCATGTATCTTCGCCCCAGTCAATACCGTTCCTTCTTGATTGCTTACAAGATCCTTATCAATCGTTAAGGGTAATTGCTGCCGCAGGGCTTATTATGTGTTTATATCATTAAAAATTTTAACCTCTGAGGCTTAGTTGAATGGAGTAGCAAGGATCCTAGAAAAATTAAGCTTACTTATAGGATGATAAAAAAGGCTTTTTTTTATTAGCAAAAAATTATGAAAAAAAATTTTCTTGTGGCATGTCTATCTTTTATCATCCTCTGTTGTTTGTGGGAGTTAACGAGCCAGTATTTTATTCAATATCAATTCGTTTTACCTTCCTTATCCTCGATCGTCGTTCAGATGTGGCAAAGCTCAGACCTTCTTATTATGAATAGTAAGGTCACCTTGCGAGAAATGGCAGGGGGCTTTTTATTGGCTTTAATCATGGCCTTTCCTTTAGCTTGGATCATGTATCTTTACAAGTCTGCTAGGACAGTTCTGCAGCCCTTTTTTGTAGGGCTTCAATCAATTCCAATGTTTACTTTAGCTCCTATCATGATCGTATGGTTTGGATGGTCTGATATGTCCATTATCTTACCTACGGCCCTGATGATTTTTTTTCCTCTTACCCTCAATATCTATCAGGGGTTAATGAGCACTCCACAGGATTTACTTGATTACTTTCATATCAATCAGGCTACAAGATGGCAAACATTTTCCAAATTACAGCTACCTTATTCCTTACCCCATATTTTTGCGGGATTTCGGATCGCGGCAGCCGGTGCTGGAATTGGTGCCATAGCAGGGGAATGGGCTGGTGCACAGTCAGGCCTAGGGGTACTCATGCTAAAAAGCCGAAGGGCTACAGAACTTGAAATCACATTTGGAGCCCTTCTTTGCCTGATTATGGTTAGCCTCTGGCTTTATAGTGTCATTGCCTACACGGAATACCGTTATAAAAAACATCAAACGTTGAAGGGATGGGTAATAGGACTACTCTTAACTTTCATAGGGATAATAGGAGCTTTTCCTTCTTCCATGCAAACTGTATTGCCTAAAAAGCAAGTCCTACGTTTATTACTAGACTGGTTTCCCAATAGCAATCATGTGCCTATTTATGCAGGCGTACAAAGAAAAATTTTTGCTAAGCATGGTATTCAATTACAGATCATAGAACTTAATGATCCTTCGGATAGCGTACCCTATATTACCTCTGGAAAAGCAGATTTAGCTCTTTACTATCTACCCGACCTTATTCAGGCTCAGCAAAAAGGTGCTGATGTGAAATTAGCAGGCGTTTTAGTAGGCCAGCCATTGAATAGTTTTATTTTCCGCCAAGGAGAGGGAATAAGCTCTCCTAAGGATTTGTCTGGCAAAATCATAGGTTATAGCTTAGGGGGTAACAATCTAAAAGTATTACAGCGCTTATTGCATGCTAATAATCTACTTCCTAAGAAACTTATCAATGTAAATTTCGATCTTGTCACGCTCTTAGCCAATCGGCAAGTCGATGTCATTTATGGAGCTTTTTGGAATATTGAAGGTGAACATCTAAAAGCGTTAAATATAAAAAACTCTTATTTTCAAGTAACGCAATTGGGTCACCCTGTTTACAGCGAATTGATTTTTATCAGCCGACATGACTTTAATAGGTTGGAGGCTTTTAAGCTAGCTATGCAGGAAAGCATTGATTACTGTAAAGCTTATCCTGAAGAAGCTTTTGAACTGTATGCTCATTGTCACCCCGAAAAAAGCGCTGCGACCTTTAGATGGGAAAAACAGGCGTGGCTAAACACAGTTCCAACCTTGGCAGAATCGCAGCAGATTTCAAGGCAAGAGTGGGCTTATCTAAAAAGATGGATGGAAGAGTTATAATACGCTTTTGAACTACTTCTTATGCAAGTCCCTACTTTATAAAAGTCCTTTTGTTGAAGAGAAAGACAGCTTGCAGAGGGTTAAATATTTAGACTAAGTTTTTTTAAAGCGTATAAAAAAAATTTAATAAAAAGTTTTCAATTAAGCTATCCTTCTTGATACTTCTCCAGCTCATTTATCTAAAAGCGAAGTTTTGTTTATTTAGAAGCCTTTTTTAAGTCCCCCGGCATTCCTAATAAAAAGAATGACCGGACAACTTATGAGCTTTTTTAATGACCAAAATAGCTTTTAATCATTGAAGTTAGCTGGCTTTTATTCACAAATCCAGAAGATCGACCAAGCTCTTTGCCGTCCTTGATAAAAATAAGCGTAGGAAGAGCTTGAACATTGAAATGATCGGATAAATTTTTTTGCTCATCAGCATTGAGTTTAACAAATAGATAACGGTTACCTAATTCCTTGTTCAATTCCTCAAAAATAGGAGCTAGTTGCTTACAGGGACCACACCAATCGGTATAAACATCTAGAATGATAGGCAAAGGATTATTAAGAATTTGGTGAAAATTATCGGCGTTTAAGTAGATAATCGATGAAGCAGGCCTGCTCTGTCTTGCTTGAGATGGTTGGGAGACTCCATGTCTAGCAGAACTAGGAGCCGCGGCTAACAGTGAGCAATTTAAAAATATAGATAGAGACGCTAATATTTTTTTCATGTTTTACCTCCTTGTTTTGTTTATTACTGTAGCAAACTTTCATCATTACAAGCTATTTTAAATTACATATTATCTTTAGTGCCAAACCGATTATCAGCTAATAGCTACTTAAACTTCACTTGATGGGTAGCTACTCGTCGAATAAGTACCTTAAATTGTTGATCTTTAGTGAGGGAAGGCTACCTTTTCTCCTTTTTTAATTTTCAGGTTTTAAGAATGCATGCCTTTTCCGACTTCTTCCCGTTCTATCGGAAAAGTATGGTCCTCATAGCCAATAAGGCTTGAAAGCGAACTAATACTTTTCGTTTGCTCTTCGAGGATATCACTTCCATCTATAGGGAGGCTTTACTTCTATATTTATCATCAATGCTCCCTCTTTGTCTTGTTCTAGATGGCGTGCTTGCTTTATAACAACTTGCTATAGTTCTTTTAATCCCTAAGGGTCGCTATTAAGAAAGCAGGGAGCCGAAACACCTAAAAAGCTAGATAGTGTTCTAGCTGTCGCTTATGAGTTTCAGTTGGTCAAGGCAATCGTTATAAATGTCCAAGATGATTTGGTTCCATTTCTTTATTCTATTTTTCAAAAATAGTAGGTCTACCGGATAATTTTCCAACGCCTCTGCAGGTAAGTTGAGTGATTCGGTGGCCAATCTTATGGCTATTGAGCTAACAAAAAGTGTAAAGACTGCTTATAGAAATGGCGTTTATGATAGATAAGCTTTCTACTGCTCAACTTATATTCGAGGTGTAAATCTTTTAGAATCTCTATTATGAAGAGGAAAGCTAAGCTACGAGATGGGCAAGCGAGAAGAAATGAGTACCTTGAAAGCCATTCAAAGTTTGGGCAAGAGGATCCCTGCCAGGCAGCTTTGGAAGAACTTTGAGGGTACATAGAAGATGCTTACCGAAACGGTAATGTATCGTTTTAAAAAAACTTTGGAAGAGGTTGGCGTTCTATGAAGCTAGCTTTTCAGCGAGCAGAGCTCTAGGTTAAAACTTTTAGCTAGGAAAAGGATGAAGAAGCTCAAAATTCTTAAAAAACAATAGGCATTAACTTAAAGGGTTAAAGCCTGATATAAAACCTATACCTTAACTACACAAAAACTACACAAAATAGTAAATCATTTACACAACAAGATTTGACCTTCTACTAGATAAGGAATCAGAAAAGTAAAGTTTTATAGGAAAATCAAACTAAAAAACATATTTTCTTGTTTTGATTAATAAATATATGGCTTAAAGTTAGCTGCGGATAAATTTCTGAATTAAAGCTTGAAAAGCAAGGATAGCTTATAAACGCTTGCCTATAGCTTCTTGCTAAAAATAAATCATCAATATTTCCTAGGATTAATTAGTTTTTTAAATAATGCAAGCTTTGCTATTAGCATTATAGAACATTAAAGAAAGGGTTTAACCTTATGCAAGTTCAAAATCTCTCTTCCCATCCCCTATCAAATATTTCACCTGAAATTCCTGTAGCTGAGATTTCCCCCGAGGTCCACAAGATGTTACAAAATCCTGAACTTTACGACATGGTACAGGGTACTCTATGTGGCCGATTGATTAAATTGCTTCTAGCACGCTGCAATACCACTTTAGAAAAGCATTTATATGCATACAAAGCTAAGGGAATTATACTTTCAAAAAGACTAGAAACCGTATGGGGAATAGCCCAAGCTACAGATAATCAAGAAGCTCTGGATATACTTTATAAGTATAATCCTAACTTAGCTTCCATCTGCCATATTAAACTTATGGCTCATCGATTTAGTATTGTCGGTAAAAGCCAAATAAATGGGCAGTCTTTTGACTTAGAAGGTTTTGATCACCGCATTACCTTTCAAGCTCTTTATAATTCGCTTAAACAGCATCTAGAGGTTACCGAGCAAGAGATGATTCTTCCTATCATTGAAATGATTTTAAAAGTTGAAAAAGATCCTCATACAAAGGATCAAATTCTTATAGACGCCTATCATCAAGGCAAAACAATTTTTTTACCTTTAATATTTAAGCTAGCCACAGCCGGCCACATCTATGGTTTTCTCATTAAAGGCAACCGGTTAATCAAGCTGAATAAAGGACTTCATGCAGACCTACCAACAGGCTTACATGTTTATATAATAGGCGATCCTTCTAAGATTAATATTGAATACATTCATAGGCTACTGAACACGAATGTATTAAGGAGTTATTTTGAAAAAGGAGTGGATAAAGAACTGGGTCTTGTTCATGACCTCTATATCCCTACTACCCTTCAAAAAGCAGGAGTTTGTTCTTGGTCTATAGCCAAACTAGCTTTACGAGGAGGATTTATTTTAGAAGGGATAAAAAATGAAAAATTAAAATATAAAAAATGGAGCCAAGCCGATCGTTTTGCAACAGTCATTGATTATCTAAAGCAAGAAAATGTAGATCCCCACTTAATCGCTTCTTTGTGGTGTAGAACTAAAGACCAAAAAATTAAAGAAGTATTGGAAGATAGATTAACAACTACGCTTATAGCTAATAAAAATTCTACCTCTCTTCATTTAGCAGCAGAAAGCAATAACTTTTCAGTGGTAGAAAAGCTATTGATGGATGGAGAAAATATCAATAGTGAAGACGCTGAAGGCTGGACACCTTTAATTGCCGCGGCTTGCCAGGGCCATGTTGAAATGGTGGAATACCTGTTGGAAAGAGGAGCCTACGTTAATAAAACGGGCAAAACAGGCCTTAATGCTTATTGCCATCTATTATCTCAACAAGGTGAATGCTCTAAAAACCCTAAAATGGAAAACCGTATTAAAAAGGTCAAGCAATTCTTAATAGAGAAAGGAATTGACACCGATCTTTCCAATGGTTTTAGATTGATGGCCCGACGCCATGCGAAAGGATTTTAAAAATTTTGCTTTTGCATTCTCTGCAGCCTTTCCACCACTTCATCAATTGTTGGCCTTGCTGATGGGCCGAGGTCACACATTTCTATGATGAGCCTTTCTAAATTCACCCCCGCTTCTTGTTTCAGCTCGTTAGGAAAGTACATTGCTGTATTTCCAGGTCTCTTTTTATCATTATATGATTAAGTAAATATGAACTCTAAAATTGTTTTACTTATAAAAAAATAATTGATAATCTCCGTGACCGCTTACAATTAAAGCTTGAAAGGCAAGGATAGCCTATAAATGTTTGCCTATAGCTACTTGCTAACAATAAATCATCGATATTTCCTAGGCTTGATTAGATTGTTAAATAATGCAAGCTTTGCTATTAGCTTTATAAAACATTAAATAAAGGTTTAACCTCATGCAAGTTCAAAATCTCTCCCCCGCTCCTCTATCAAAGATTTCACCTGAAACTTCTATGCCTGAGATTTCCCCCGAGGTCCACAAGATGTTACAAAATCCTGAACTTTACGACATGGTCCAGGGTACTCTATGTGGCCGGCTGATTAAATTGCTTCTAGCACGCAGTAATACCACTTTAGAAAAGCATTTATATGCATACAAAGCTAAAGGAGTTGTACTCTCAAAAAGGCTAGAAACCGTATGGGGAATAGCCCAAGCCACAGATAATCATGAAGCCCTTGATATACTTTATAAGTATAATCCTAACTTAGCTTCTATCTGCCATATTAAACTTATGGCTCATCGATTTGGTATTGTCGGTAAAAGCCAAATAAATGGGCAGTCTTTTGACTTAGAAGGTTCTGATCACCGCATTACCTTTCAAGCTCTTTATACTTCCCTTAAACAGCATTTAGATATTACTGAGCAGGAGATCATTCTTCCTATTATTGAAATGATTTTAAAAGTTGAAAAAGATCCCACTATAATGCCAGCAATTCTTTTAGATGCCTATCATCAAGGCAAAACAATTTTTTTACCTTTGCTATTTAGTTTATCTAGAGCCTGTCACATTTATGGTTTTCTCATTAAAGGCAACCGGCTAATCAAGCTTAACAAAGGATACCATGAAGACCTACCTACTGGTCTACATGTTTATAGAATAGCTGACCCTTCTAGGATTAATATTGAATACATTCATAGATTATTGAACACGAATGCATTAATAACTTATTTTGAAAAAGGTGTGGATAAAGAACTGGGTCTTATTCACGACCGCTATATTCCTACTACCCTTCAAAGAGGAGGATTCTGTTCTTGGTCTTTAGCCAAAATGGCTTTACGCGGAAGCTTTATTTTAGAAGGGATTGAAAATGAAGAAATAAAATATAAAAAATGGAGTCAAGCCGATCGTTTTGCCACAGTCATTGATTATCTAAAGCAAGAAAATGTAGATCCTCACTTAATCGCTTCTCTATGGTGCAGAACTAAAGACCAAAAAATTAAAGAAGTTTTGGAAGATAGATTAACAACCACGCATATAGCCAATGAAAAATCCACGCCCCTTCATTTAGCAGCAGAAAGCAATAACTTTTCGGTGGTGGGAAAGCTATTGATGGATGGAGAAAATATCAATAGCGAAGACGCTGAAGGCTGGACACCCTTAATTGCCGCGGCTTGCCAGGGGCATGTTGAAATGGTGGAATACCTGTTGGAAAGAGGAGCCCACGTTAATAAAACGGGCAAAACAGGCCTTAATGCTTATTGGCATCTATTATCTCAACAAGGTGAATGCTCTAAAAACCCTAAAATGGAAAACCGTATTAAAAAGGTCAAGCAATTATTAATAGAGAAAGGAATTGACACCGACCTTTCCAATGGTTTTAGATTGATGGCTCAACGCCATGCGAAAGGATTTTAAAAATTTTGCTTTTGCATTCTCTGCAGCCTTTCTACCACTTCATCAATCGTTAATAATAATGGGTCAGGGTCGTACCTCTCTATAAAGAGTCTTTCTAAATCCACCTCTGCTTTTTGTTTCAGCTCCTTACGAAAGTAGATTGCTGTATTTCCAGGTCTCTTTTTAACATTTTAAAAGCCAATCCTACTTTAGCTAAATCTTTATGCCAGTTATGCACTTCTTGCTTGCTCACTTCTTCGCAAGTAAAGCCTTCTTTGATCACCTAGCAACCATTTAGCTTAGCATATTCAGCTAGCATTTTTGGATCATTGGTTATTCCACATCCTTTCTGAAATTCTGCTTAAGTTATCCTTTTAGGTTAATAGTCCTCTTTTTCCAGAAGTTTAATTGTCAGTCGCTTCATATAAATAAGAATTATTTAATTTGAATAATCATGCGTTTTAAATCAGCTTATTACGCGAATGCATATTTAAAAAATATTGTTTGTTAACAAATTAAATAATTAATGTGTGATTTTTTTTATTATAATTTATAGGAGTGGTTGTTAATTTTTAATAACTTACAATTATTTACTTTTAATTTTAATAAATAAATTGTTTTAACAATTATATTTATAATTTATAATTAAATTATTAGTAAATTTGTTTGTTTAATAACAATTAATAAAGGATAGTTATGAATAATGACTATGGTAAAGTTTTAAATTTTTGGAAAGAAAAAGAATCTCTACCTGTCACTCCTAGAGAACAAGTATCCAGCGAGAGAAAGATGCCGGGGCAAGTAAAGGTAAGCGAAAAAGTTAAAGAAATCATGGCGAAGACAGATTATCTCTTAAACAGACCCTCCGAGAGAGGTCTCCTTCACAGAACAAAGCCAGAACAGAAATCAAATAAGCCCCCAGAACTCGAAGGAAAGTTTTCCTCGGAAGAAATTACTCCAGCTAGCGAGGAGGTCAAAGGGCGTGAAAGGTCGCTAAAGCTTGAAAAATTGAGAAAAGTTTTTGAAAAAAACCATAAAGGGCAACAATCCCCAGCTGGTAAAGCTGCCCCTGGAAAAATAGCCATTCCTCTAGCCTTTATGACACCTGAAGAAAAAGAAATAAGAAGAAAGATGAAAGGTAAAGAGAAGGAAACAGAAGCTGTAGCTGAAGAATCTATAGCAAATTTAGACCTTACCAAGGAAGCAGCCGCTCTTAGTGAGATTGAGGGGGATTTACATCATTTAAATCAAAGGCTAGATGAAAAGCCCAACTTAGAAGATTTAAATGCAATTAGAGAGAAACATAGCGATCTTAAGAATATACCAGGGAATGGAAATTTTAAATCATTCCCAGAGGGGAGAGAGCTACATTTACAAGTTGGCAGCTTAGGGAAAAAGCTTGATGAGGCTAGAAAGATTACTTCGGAGCTAGACGAAACTCAATCACGCCGGTTAATACCGAAAATAAGCTTGTCTCAAAGCGATTCAGAGCAGATTAGTGAGGAATTAGATAAAATATTAGAAAACCTAGAGATAGGTGCCGATATAGAATTTAACCACCCTGCAGAGCTTGCTACAATAGAAGAGCAAATTAGCCAGCCATTAAAAATGATGGGTGAGAAATCAAAGCAATTTGACTTTAAGGCTATTGAACAAGATATGGCTATATTGAAGGAAATTTTAAAGGGAAGCCTCATAGATCCACTTACGAAAATTAGCGCTAAGAAAGTACCAGGGTTGACGCATTCATATACTGTTTATTCTAATGGAGAGATTGCAGTTCACCTGAAAAAAGAAGAATGGATTCGTATTGGAAATGAAACAAAAACAGGTTTGCTAGGCAAAGGGGGATATAAAAAGGCTAAGTTAATGCAAGATATAGACACTGAAGAAATTAAAGTCAGAGGGGTTTTATTCAAGCCTCTCGATAGGTTACAAAGAAAAGATATAATTCAATTTATAGAGGATGTAAAAGGCCAACCACACATTTGTCAAATGGAGCATGTGGCGTGGGAATCAATGCCTAAAAAATCTGTGTCTACCTGGAGTGCCCAAAAAACAGGGGGACGCAAGGAGGCTTTTATATCTAAGTATTACCCTTTTTCTGGTGAAAAGATGTTCTCTTTTATTAAAAGCAATCAATTTCCCGAGCAATTGCATGTTACAATAGCCCTTCAACTTGCACAAGGAATTCAAATAATGCATGAGAAAGGATGGGTTCATCGGGATCTTAAGCCTGAAAACATCTTCTTGCGATGGGATCCCTCCAATCAGGAAACAGTAGAGGCTGTTGTAGGGGATTTTGATACTGTTCATAAAAATGACGATGTCAACAAGAGAAGAGATTCCTTAGGCACGCCAGGTTATATCCCACCAGAATATTCAGAGGAAGAGCAGGTCGAGGATGCTAAACCTGCAGATGTTTATGCGCTAGGGGTCAGTTTGCTAGAAATGTTTATCAGCCATGGATCTGCTCCCTGGAAGGTGGGTAGGGACCCTATTCCACTTACCTTCTACTTAACGGAGGCAGGTTATAAAGAGGACCTAGAAAAACTAAAACAAAAAGCGAGGGGTGATTTAGAAGAGCTCATCATAGAAATGTGTAACCCCAACCCATCAGCAAGGCCAAAGATTGAGGTGGTGGTGAAAAGGCTGCAGAGCATGCAAAAGTAAAAGTTTTAAAACCTTTCTGCATAGCGCCGTGCCATCCATCTAAAACCATTGGAAAGATCTGTATCAATTCCTTTCTCTATTAAAACCTTTTCAACCTTATTGATACGGCTTTCCATTTTAGGATTTTTAGAGCATTCACCTACCTGAGATAATAGATAACAATAAGCGTTAAGGCCTGCTTTGCCCGTTTTATTAACGTGGGCTCCTCTTTCCAGCAGATATTCCACCATTTCAACATGGCCCTGACAAGCCGCGGCAATTAAGGGCGTCCAGCCTTCAGCGTCTTCACTATTGATATTTTCTCCATCCAGCAATAACTTTTCTACCACTGAAAAGTTATTGCTTTCTGCTGCTAAATGTAGGGATGTGGAGTTTTCATTAGCTATATGCGTAGTTGTTAATCTATCTTCCAAAGCTTCTTTAATTTTTTGGTCTTTAGTTCTACACCACAAAGAAGCGATTAAGTGGGGATCTACATTTTCTTGCTTTAGATAATCAATGACTGTTGCAAAACGATCGGCTTGGCTCCATTTTTTATATTTTAATTTTTCATTTTCTATCCCTTCTAAAATAAATCCTCCGCGTAAAGCTAGTTTGGCTATAGACCAAGAACAAACTCCTGCTTTTTGAAGGGTAGTAGGAATATAGTGGTCGTGAACAAGGCCAAGTTCTTTATCCACACCTTTTTCAAAATATGTCCTCAATACATTCGTGTTCAGTAATCTATGAATGTATTCAATATTAATCTTAGAAGGATCAGCTATTTTATAAATATGCAAACCGGTGGGTAGGTCTGCATGAAGTCCTTTATTAAGCTTGATTAGCCGGTTGCCTTTAATGAGAAAACCATAGACGTGACTGGCTGTAACTAGCTTAAATAGCAAAGGCAAAAAAATTGTTTTGCCTTGATGATAGGCGTCTATAAGAATTTGATCCTTTGTATGAGGATCTTTTTCAACTTTTAAGATCATTTCAATAATAGGAAGAATAATTTCTTGTTCAGGAAGAGCTAGATGAAGTTTAAGCGAAGTATAAAGAGCTTGAAAGGTAATGCGATGATCAGAACCTTCTAACTCAAAAGACTGCCCATTTATTTGGCTTTTACCGACAATACTAAATCGATGAGCCATAAGTTTAATATGGCAGATGGAATCTAAGTTAGGATTATACTTATAAAGTATATCAAGGGCTTCTTGATTATCTGTGGCTTGGGCTATTCCCAATATAATCTGTAAACTTTCTGAGAGCACAACTCCTTTAGCTTTGTATGCATATAAATGTTTTTCTAAAGTGGCATTACAGCGTGCTAGGAGCAATTTAACCAGCCGGCCACATAGAGTACCCTCTACCCTAGCGTAAAGTTCAGGATTTTGTAACATCTTGTGGACCTCGGGGGAAATCTCAGCTACAGGAATTTCAGGTGAAATCTTTGATAGCGGATGGGGGGAGAGATTTTGAGGTTGCATGTAAAACCCTTTCTTTAATGTTTTATAAGTCTAATAGCAAACCGTGCATTATTTAAAAATCTAATTAATCCTAGAAAATATTAATGAGTTATTTTTAGCAAGGGGCTAACCTATTCTAGGGGTATGGCAGTTATAGGCTATAGAAAGGTAAAGGCGGTTAGAATTTATTCTCCTATATCGCTATCCATATTTCTTAGCTTCTATTCAAGTAGGTAAGCGTTTATAGGCTATCCTTGCTTTTCAAGCTTTAATTCAAAAATTTATCCGCAGTTAAACATAAGCTATAACTTCATTAATCAAAATAGGAAAATATATTTTTAGTTTAAGTTTTGGATGGGATTTAGCTTTTTAATTCATTATCAAGTAGAAGGTTTAAATACTTTTAATGTTTAATGAAGTTAGCAGATGTCTATTCTATGCGGTTAATACTCAAGGCTGCTTACTATTCGTCCATCCTAGTTATATACATATGCATCTGTAGATGCACTAAAGAGCTTGGCAAGAACGTGAAGAAGTTAAGCCATACGCTTCCATAACAGAGATAGCCTTTGATTTTTGTGGGATGAAGCTCTCTAGGGCGAAGGAGAATGCAAAGTTTACTAGCATGGGAATGACAAGCGGAGAATTTGAAGAAAGATTCACTTAAGCATTTGTCCAAATCTATAGGAGATTATTTTGAGGGATTTGACAAAGAGCAATAAAGCGGATGATTTAATAACAAACTCCATGATCCTTTAAGTTGCCAAAGAGCCTAAAAATTCCTTATAGACAGGAAGCTTATGATAGATAATCTTTCTACCCATCATCTTATAGTCGGAGTATAAATCCTTCAGCCCCTCTGCGAGGAGGAACCTTAAGCCAAAGACTGGCAAGACCTGGATGGAGAAAAAAGAAATAATACTTTGAAAGTTATTTAGAGCTTGGCAGGGAATTTTTTCTTTAGGAAAGTGGCCTATCAGCAAGCAGGCCTTATAATTTAAATGCTGCTCTATGAAGTAGATGGAAGAATTGGAATACCTAAAGGACAATAAGTGCTAATTTAGTAGCATAAGGCTGGGCCTTAAAACAAACGACCTACTAGATTATTTATCTAACAAGGCCATTTAGAGGAGGAAAATTAAAAGTTCATACTTATCAAGCTTAATCTATCAAATTAAAGAGGGCCTGCCGGATTTCCTCTGAAAGGGTTGCATAATGAAGCGGATCACGACGCAGGTTATTTTCTATTTTCCATATCTTATGAATACTCCCATCATGCAGCAATAAAATCCGATCTGCCAGATAAATAGCATCACGGAAGTCGTGGGTATTCATTAAAATCGTACAATTTAATTTTTCTTTGATTTTGCGTAATAGTTCATAAATCTGCTCACGAAGCACTACATCTAGCTTGTTAAAAGGCTCGTCTAGCAGTAGAAGAGGGCGTTGTTGCAAAAGAGCACGGGCGAGAGAAGCCCTTTGGCGCATTCCTCCAGAAAGTTGCTCAGGATATAGGTTAGCACTTTCTTTGAGGCCCATTTCTGAGAGCAGGCTTAATGCTTTTTGCTGGAGGGATAAGCTAGAAGAAGGCTTTTTCCCTAATTCTGTAGGGAGGAGTAAGTTTTCTAGAATGGTTCTCCAAGGAAGCAATAGATCTTCTTGCGCCATAAAAGCAATGGATTCTGCAGGTTGACCTGTGGCTACGCTAATAACTCCTGTTTCGAGCGGTAATATGCCTGCGAGGAGTTTAAAGAGAGTCGTCTTCCCTGATCCTGACCATCCTACTAAAGAAATAACTTCGTTAGGTGATATATCTAACGAAAGATTTTTTAATATCTTTTTTTCTCCGAAGGAAAAAGAGAGGTTTTGAATTTTTAATAAGAATGTTGGCATATTCACTCGTTGAGTCTTTTTTTATCTTAATAAAAGAGAGGATTGAATGAAACACAAGCTTAAAGATGTATAGACTACCTTTCAAGAACATTGAATGAATAGATGGGTTGCTGGATGAAGTTTGTTATTATAACAATCTCTAGAGGAAAGCTTAGAAAATTTTTTTATCTCCATCTCCTTTGGCGTCTTGAAAGTATGCTCCTGGAAAGGAAAGAAGTAGAGAGTTTGGCTAACTTTTAAGGAGGTAAAAGATAAATTAGATTGTATGGTGCCCTACTATTAGTTCTATAGGTGTTTCCTCTTGATGACTATCACTAAATTATCTATGATCATTTCACTAATTTTAAAATTCATTAAGGAGAGTTGTGGAAAAAAGTCACGTTCCTTCTAAAGGAACCGTTTTGTCAGCTATGTTTCTTGTAGCGGGTTGTTGTATTGGCGGAGGAATGCTTGCTTTGCCTGTGGCCACGGGTGTGAATGGTTTTATACCTTCTTTAGTGGTCATGGTTATCTGTTGGATAATGATGACAATTACAGGTTTACTTTTATTGGAAGTTAGCCTGTGGATGGAAGAAGGTGTCCATGTCGATACCATGACACATCGCCTTTTAGGAAATGTTGGACGTTGGATTAGCTGGATTCTCTATCTCTTTATTTGTTATGCCTCGCTTGTTGCCTATACAGCAGCAGGAGGCCATCAGCTAGCCCTCGCGTTCGGCAGCATTTTTGATATTCCCTTGACTAAAGAACTAGGGTGTATGATCTATATCTTAACTTTTGGACTCGTCCTCTATTTAGGGAGTGCCATTGTAGGTCGAGTCAATGCAATTTTATTTATGGCTATGCTTGCTTCCTATGTAGCCTTAATTAGCATAGGGATGCCTGAAGTGCAAGTTACTTATTTGAAATATAGTCATTGGACCGGTTTTCTATTAGCTATTCCTTTAATGTTGGCCTCTTTCAGCTATCAAACAATGGTCCCAAGTTTGACCCCTTATTTAAAAAAGAATTTAAAAGGCTTACGTTTAGCAATTATTGGAGGGACCTCTATCACCTTTATGATCTATGCTTTATGGCAATGTATGATGCTAGGTATTGTTCCTGTAGAAGGAACCCATGGCTTGGCTCAAGCCTTGATAGATGGCAAGCCTGCCACCCTTTTTTTAAATGAGCATGTGCACGGAAAGTATGTAGCAAGTATCGCCCATTTTTTTGCTTTTTTTGCCGTTGTCACTTCTTTTTTGGGAATTGCTTTAGGGCTATTTGATTTCCTTTCCGATGGATTAAAAATTAAAAAAATAGGAATGGGAAACGTAATATTAGGCATCTTAATCATCATGCCTACCCTTGTTTTTGCTACTCAATTTGAGAGAGTGTTTGTCGTCGCTTTAGATTCTTCGGGCGGTTATGGGGATACAATCTTAAATGGCTTTATTCCTGTTTTAATGGTCTGGGTAGGGCGGTATTCTAAAGGATATCCAGCTTATTTTCGCGTGCCGGGAGGAAAATTACTACTAAGCGTAGTATTTATATTTTTTCTTCTATGTTTATTGCTTGAGATTTTTGTACACACCGGGTATTTATCTTCTGTGTATGAAGCCTATGAACTAATCGAAAAAAGAATCGACATTTAGGAGAAATTGTCATGCGTTTTTTATTAGCTATAAAAGCGTTTATTAAAGCTTGGAAGGAGCCCACTAAGGCTCTAGTTTTTTTAGACGATTCGGTGAAAAATTTAGAAAGTACCAAGCAAGACTATTCACATTTGCGCTTGCTTGCTTTATTGCAACAGTCAGGGCGGCTTATTGATTTTTTAAAAGAAGATATTCATGCTTTTACTGATGCTCAGGTAGGTGCGGCTGTACGTCAAATACATCAAGAATGTAGCAAGAACTTGGAAGAACTGGTAACCATACGTCCTATCATGCTAGAAAAAGAGGGAGCAAGGGTTACAGTACCTAAAGGATATGATACTACAGCTATAAAAGTATCGGGCCAAGTTAAGGGAGAGCCTCCCTACATAGGGACTATTGTTCACCAAGGCTGGAAAGCTCATAAACGATCTCTGCCCATGAAAATGGCAGAACAAGCCTCCGAAATTATTTGCCCTGCAGAAATTGAAGTTAAAGGATAATTAAAGAAACTATTTCTCTCTATATATTGTATATAAGGTATTTTAATCATGGTCTCTTCTAGCCATTATATTATCGGTATTGATCTTGGAACGACTAATTGCACTTTAGCTTATACGCAAGTTGATAATAATAGCCCCGTCATTCATCAATTTTCTATTCCACAGGTCATGGAGGCTACAACCTTAGGTGAGAGCAAAGCTCTTCCCTCTTTTTTATATTTTCCCTTATCAGAGGAGCTTTCTGCAATCCCTCTAGGGCTAGCAGATTTTTTTAGCTCTAATAAGTGTGTAGGATCGTATGCTCGTAATAGAGGGGCTGAGCTGCCTGCTCGGCTCATTTCATCAGCAAAATCCTGGCTTTGTCATCCTGGCATTAATCCCCATGCCCCCCTCCTTCCTATCGACTTGGACGAAGAAGGCTCAAAAATAAGTCCCTTGCAAGCTTGTTCGGAATTATTGCGGCACATGCGCTTAGCATGGGAAAAAAGCATGCCGCAAGTTCCATTTAAAGAGCAGCAGATCTTAATTACGGTTCCTGCCTCTTTTGATCCGCGAGCTCGCCAACTTGTCGAAGAAGCTGCAGCTTTAGCAGAATATCCCGCTATTATTCTTCTGGAAGAACCTCAGGCAGCCTTTTATGCATGGTTGCATAGGCATGCCCAGGATTGGCGTAAAATCCTTAAAGTGGGAGATCATATTTTAGTAGTAGATATTGGGGGAGGAACTACCGATTTTAGTGTCATCTCCGTAATTGACCAAGAAGGAGATGTAGGATTAAACCGCATTGCCGTAGGATCTCATCTATTACTGGGTGGAGACAATATGGATCTAGCGTTAGCTTACCTTGCAAAATCTAAATTAGAAGAGCAAGGCCATTCTATTGATGAGTGGCAGCTTAAAGCTTTAACACATGCTTGCCGGCAAGCAAAGGAACAACTGTTTTCGGCAGAACCCTCTCAGCAAGTGGACATCACTATCATGGGGAGAGGACGTAAACTAATAGCCAATTCTTTAAAAACATTTATAACCTTGCCAGAAGCCCAAGAATTAATTCTGCAAGGTTTTATGCCTATAGTACCTCTCGAAGAGCGTGCTCATCATGAAAAACGTTTAGGCTTGCAGCAGATCGGCTTACCTTATGCGCAAGATGCGCGTATAACCTGTCAATTAGCTAAATTTTTGTCTATGACCGGTGAAAGTGAAAGCTCAAGCATGGATAATTTTCTAATGCCTAACGCTGTCCTCTTTAACGGGGGAACCATGAAAGCAGAAGCGTTTTGCCAAAGAGTGGTAGAGCAACTTAATTATTGGGCTACAAAAATGCATAGAGAAACGGTAAAAGTATTGGCAGACGGTGATCTGGATCATGCTGTGAGCTATGGAGCTGTTAGCTATGGACTTGCTTGCCGAGGGCAGGCCATAAGAATTAAAAGCGGTACAAGTCGCAGTTTTTATGTGGGCGTAGAAGAGGCTACCTTGGCCGTGCCCGGTATTACACCCCCTCTTAAAGCTGTGTGTGTAGTACCTTTTGGCATGGAAGAAGGCTCAGAGCAAGATTTACCGGATCAAGAATTTGCCCTTGTAGTAGGACAGACAGCTACCTTTCGCTTTTTTAGCCATGCAACTAAAACGTTGTCCAGTGGTATAGAACCTTCCGTAGGAACCGTAGTTAAAAATTGGAAGCAGGAGCTGACCGAGTTACCTAGCATGGAAGCTTGCCTAGACCGAATGGAAGGAGATGGAAAAGTGATTAATGTTAAGTTAAAGTCTCGGATGACAGAATTGGGTGTACTGGAGCTATGGTGTGTATCAGCAGATGGACGTCAATGGAAGCTGGAATTTGAAACACGTAAGGAAATAAATCCGTCTTGATGAAGTAGTTAGCTGCCAGCCAGTAAAAAAAATTACGGGACTTTTTCTTTAAGTGACCTGAAGTTTTAGTTTTTTCATCCTGTCTTAAGTGCTTTGCATCTTAATTTTTACGCTTTTCTTCTTGTAGGTAACTTAAAAACTGGCTCTACCTGTAAAATTGCAAAAGCCCTGCAAGAAGCGGGTGGAGGTTTGGGTTAAGAAAATTTAATATTTAGGTTAGCGGGCGATAAGCTATTTACTTAGCTGTGAGTAATCGGAGGGCATCTTGTTTCATGCGTAGATGTACACTGTAGAGGCCGTTGGCACGGCTAGGTGTTAAGCTAGCCCGAATACCCAAGTCTTCTAAGAATGTGGGTGCACAGGTTAAAATAGATTCTGGTGTCTCTCCATTATAGACATACACAAGAAGAGCTGCTAGCCCGGCAGAAATTAAAGCTTCAGACTCCACTTCAAAATAGACGTTTCCCTCTTTTAAAAAAGAGTGTAAATACATGGCACTTTGGCAGCCTTTAACAATATTCTCAGAGGTTTTATGAGGGGGTTCCAGCTTCGTTAGTGTTCGACCCATTTCAATGATCTTTTTGTATTTAGACTCTTCATTAGGACAAGCTGCAAAAAGAGCTTTTAATTCGTTTTGCTTTCTTTCAAAGGTTGGTGACATAAGGGAACAACATCTTATCTAGTTTAATATATAGCTCTAATATCTACTTTACCTTAAAGCTAAAAAATTTAAGGAATAGCAAACTTAACGCAAGTTTAAATAAACTCTAGCTAGCAAGTGTTTGCAAAAAATAAAAGCTTTTAATTTATCGCCCCTTATTCTTTAATAAAGAGCCTGCGTGAAGTGATTGACTATCCTAAGGAAATAATAGCTCTCCTATCGTTTATTTACCATATTAAATTTTTCTCTAGCTTCGTAGGTTTCATAGGTCAGCCTTTAATCCTCTAGAGTAATGTTTAACTTCTGTTCTCCTAAACTGAAAAATTAAAAAGAGGAGTGTTTTTTTATCCATATTCACAAAGGGAAATAGGCATAGCTTAAAGGGACTAGCGAAGATAAAAGTACTGGTAAGTTACCTGCAGAAAGAGCTTGCAGAAGCCTGGTTTTAAATATTCATTAGGTCATGTAAGGATGTTAGGCAAAGAGAAGTGCAATCAAAAATTCTTAACAAAAGGTAGGCGTTGAGTCCTTAAGCCTTAAGATAAATATAAAAAACGTCCTTACAAGAGGGTGTTTGCAATATAGCAGAAAAGCTAGAAGGAGATTAGCCAAGTGATGTCCTCTAAGAGTAAAATAATTTTCATGGATTTTACATTTATGCTTGACATTTAACAAATTTGTGTTAATTTATTCTACACTAAATAAATCGTTTCTATTTCTTCAAAGACATAAACCCAAATATAGCATGGCAAAAGAAGATACTATTAAATTGGACGGCACTGTAGAAGAGCTGCTTCCAAATATGACCTTTAGAGTGTCCTTACAAAATGGCTTAAAGGTTATAGCCCATCTATGTGGAAAAATGCGAATGAAAAATATTCGTGTTTTAGTAGGAGATGTGGTGACTGTAGAGATGTCTCCTTATGATTTAACGAAAGCTCGGATAATTTTCCGCCAACGTTAAGAATAGGAAAGATCCTGATAATTGTTGATCTTTTATATAAAAAAAGCTAAACTTTTATGCTTTTGAGTTTGCAGACAAAAATTGCTTGCCCAGATAGCTCAGTGGTAGAGCACTTGCATGGTAAGCAAGCGGTCGAAGGTTCAATTCCTTTTCTGGGCAAAAAAGAAAAAAATAAATATATTAACGTCCTTACTGGAGTTTAACGGAGGATATAATGGCAAAACAATCATTTCAACGTAATAAGCCTCACGTAAACGTGGGCACTATTGGCCACGTCGACCATGGCAAAACAACCTTAACAGCCGCTATAACAAAAACATTGGCTGAAGCAGGCGGAGCAACTTTTAGAGACTATGCTTCAATTGATAATACACCTGAAGAAAAAGCACGTGGTATCACTATCAACTCCACTCACGTGGAATATGAAACTGATGCTCGTCACTATGCGCACGTTGACTGCCCAGGTCACGCTGATTATGTAAAAAACATGATTACTGGTGCTGCACAAATGGATGGTGCTATACTTGTGGTAGCTGCCACAGATGGTGCTATGCCTCAAACGCGCGAGCATATCTTATTGGCTCGTCAGATGCAAGTTCCTGCGATTGTTGTCTTTCTTAACAAAGTAGATATGCTAGGTGAAAGCGATCAAGAGTTGCTTGACTTGGTGGAATTAGAATTGCATGAGCTACTCGAATCAAAAGGCTATAAAGATGTGCCTATTGTTAGAGGATCTGCCTTAAAAGCTCTCGAAGGGGATGAAAAATATGTGGAAGCAGTTAGGCAGTTAATGCGTACTGTTGATCAGCAAATTCCTACACCTACACGAGAAATTGATAAGCCTTTCTTAATGCCTGTTGAAGATGTGTTCTCAATTTCTGGACGTGGTACAGTAGCTACTGGTCGTGTAGAGCGAGGAATAGTCAAATTAAACGATAAGTTACAGTTGGTTGGGCTAGGTGTAACACGCGATACTGTAGCGACAGGGGTAGAGATGTTTAACAAGTCTATGGATGAAGCACGTGCCGGTGAAAACGTCGGTCTTCTTCTTCGCGGTCTTGAAAAGACGGATATCGAGCGTGGAATGGTGTTAGCAGCTCCGGGTACTTGCACTCCTCATACTGAGTTCAAAGCGCCTGTATACGTGTTGACTAAAGAAGAAGGTGGCCGTAAGAAACCTTTCTTTACAGGTTATCGCCCTCAATTTTACTTCCGTACGACAGACGTAACCGGTACCATTGAATTGCCAGCAGGTGTAGAAATGGTGATGCCTGGTGATAACGTGGAAATTATCGTTAAATTAATTGCTCCAGTGGCTATGGAAAAAGGTATGCGCTTTGCTATTCGTGAAGGCGGACATACTATCGGTGCTGGTACAGTATCAGAGATTATCAAGTAAGTGTTAGTGTGAGTGTGTAGAGAAATAGGTGGGTAGCCTACAATTTTCTACACACTTACCTTAATGATGAGGGTGTGTAGCTCAGCTGGTAGAGCAGCGGTCTCCAAAGCCGCCGGTCGGGGGTTCGAATCCCTCCGCACTCGTAGTGAAGTAATCACAATGAGAGTATATTGGAGGTAAAATGGTAGTCGAAGTCAAATCAATAGAAGCAAAGAAAAAACAACAACCTGCCCTTAATACCTCTAAAAATAAAGAAACTGTGGCGGCTCACAAAAAAATACAAGTAGCCGACTTTATTAGTGAAATTAAAGCTGAACTTAAACGTATTAACTGGACGAATCCGGAAGAATTAAAAACTTATACTCTTATTGTGGTCGGTGCCACTTTTTTTTGTGGGATGGGTATATATTTTATGGATTTACTCATTCAAGCGTGCCTTTGGTTTTTAGAGTCGGCTCTGCGTTTAGTAGTTTAAGATTAATAACGGCGGTGGTAAATGCACAAATGGTATGTCGTACAGGTTTTCTCTACACATGAAAAAAAAGTCAAGAAAGCATTAGAGGAGCACCGAGACCTCAAAGGCATGAGCGAGCTTATCGAAAAAATATTGCTGCCCATTGAAAATGTTTCTGAGGTCAAAAAAGGACAACAGAAAATTATTGAAAGACGTTTATGGCCGGGTTATCTCCTTGTAAAAATGACTCTAACGGATGAGTCTTGGCATTATGTTAAGCAGACTGCAGGAGTCATTGAGTTTTTAGGTGGAGACAAACCTACAGCTTTATCTGATGCAGAGGTTGAAGAAATTCTTAGAGATTTGGAAGATAAAAAACAAAAAGTTACTCAGCGCCACAAGTTTGAAATAGGCGACAAAGTTAAAATTATCGATGGCGTATTCGTTAACTTTATTGGAACCGTCTCTGAAGTCTTCCATGATAAAGGCCGCTTGAGCGTATTAGTTTCTATTTTCGGGCGTGATACACGTGTGGATGATCTAGAATTTGTACAAGTGGAAGAAATTAACGAAGAAGCAGAATCAAGCTAGAGATCATAAAGGGATAGGGTTTTAAATAGCACTATCATGAAGATGTCAATAAGATAATATAAAATGAGTGTGACAGAAAACTCAGCTTTGATGCTTTAGCTGCTTCAGTTCCCTGCCTCGGGGTGTCACATGTTAAGATGAATGGTGGATAGAAGGAAATTATGGCAAAAAAAGTTGTTAAAATTATTAAGTTGCAAATTCCAGCAGGGAAAGCTAATCCAGCTCCACCTATTGGTCCAGCACTCGGTTCTGCCGGTGTGAATATTATGGCATTTTGCAAGGAATATAATGCTAAAACTCAGGCGATGGCAGGAGATATTTTGCCCGTCGTCATCACTGTGTATGCTGATAAAAGCTTCACATTTATTACAAAAAAGCCCCCTGTAGCAGAACTATTGAAAAAAGCAACAGGCGTAGCAAAAGGGTCGGCTGTACCTAATCGAGACAAAGTGGGCAAAATTACTAAGGCGCAAGCGTTAAAAGTGGCTGAAGAAAAAATTCAAGACATGAATGCGCGCGATTTAGAAGCTGCTACACATATCGTTCTAGGAACAGCACGTTCCATGGGCTTAGAGTTAGTCGCTGAATAAACTTATAAACAAAAAGAGAATATGGGTCGCCAAAGCAAAAGAATTCGGGAGGCAGCAAAACAAGTGGATGTGACTAAGACATACACTGTTAAAGAAGCTGTCGAAATTTTAAAGAAATGTCCGCCTGTTAAATTTGATCAGACGCTTGACGTGGCTTTAAAAATGGGCGTGGACCCTCGTAGAACGGATCAACATGTCCGCGGAACTGTATCACTACCGAATGGTACAGGAAAAACGATTTCAATACTCGTTTTTGCCAGAGGTGAAAAGGTTAAAGAAGCCTTAGCAGCTGGAGCCGACTACGCAGGTGACGATGAACTTTTAGAAAAAGTTAGCGGGGGATGGAGCGGCTTTGATGCCGTTATTGCCACCCCAGATATGATGCGTGAAGTAGGTAAGTTAGGTAAAGTTCTTGGCCCTCGAGGACTCATGCCAACACCCAAAGCTGGAACCGTAACCACTGATATCGTTAAAGCTATTCATGAGCTCAAAGCCGGTAAAATTGAGTTCAAAGTGGATCGCCATGGTATGATTAACAATGGATTGGGTAAGCTGTCTTTTGCGCATGATAAACTTGAAGAAAACATAATGGCATTTTTGCATGCTGTGCAAAAGTCCAAACCAGCTGCAGCGAAGGGACAATTTATGAAGTCTGCGTACCTCTCCTCTACGATGGGGCCCGGCTTAAAAATCGACCTGCGTGCAATTGAGCAAGCTTAAAGGAGTTATTTTATGAGAGAAGAAAAGCAGCTCCTTTTAGATGAAGTACAAGATCATCTTCAGAAAAATGATTCTTTTTTGATCATGCGCTACAGAGGCTTTACAGCTAATAAAGCTAACGAATTTCGTGGCGACCTAGCTAAGCAGGGTGGCTTCATTGAAGTTGTGCGTAAGCGTATTTTAGTGAAAGCAGCTAAAGCAGCAGGGCTTGATATAGATGTAGACTCACTAGAAGGGCATATAGGAATTGTTTTGGCAGGGCATGAGCCGCTTGATACAGCAAAGTATGTATATAAGTTTAGCCAGGACAATGGTAAAGTTGTTGAAGTGATTGGTGGCCGTTTTGAAGGCCAACTGTACAATGCAGCTGAAATGGAGGCCTTAGCTAAGCTGCCCAATAAAGATGAAATGCGTGCGCAGCTACTTGGCGTTCTTCAAGCACCGATGTCTGAGACATTGGCAGTCATGGATGCAGTGTTGTCAAGCGTGGTTTACTGTTTGGACAATAAATGTAAGCAAGCCGGCGAAGATAATAATTAACCCATTAACATAAAGTTTTTAGAAATTAAAGAGGTAGTACTGTGAGTAAAAAAACAGAAGATTTAGTCAATACCCTCAGCGAATTGAGCGTATTAGAGATGTCTGAGTTGAAAACTATGCTTGAAGACAAGTGGGGCGTTAAGGCCGCTGCTGCTGCTGTGGCAGTTGCTGCACCTGCAGCTGCTGCGCCTGCTGCTCCAGAAGCAACTGATTTTCAAGTGACTTTGGTTGAATCCCCAGCTGATAAAAAAATCGGTGTCATTAAGGTTGTACGCGAGATTACAGGTCTTGGCTTAAAAGAAGCTAAAGAACTAGTAGACGGTGCGCCAAAAGTGGTCAAAGAAACAGCCCCAAAGGCAGAAGCTGAAGATATTAAGAAGAAGCTAGAAACTGCAGGTGCTAAGGTTACACTCAAAGGACTCTAAGAAAGTTTTTTTGAGTTTTATCACCCAGGTAGGGGAATTAATATTCCCCTACCTGGGCTCATCTATTTTTAAGTTTGGCTTTTTGGTATAGAATTAAAACTGTAAATTAGGAATTGATATTTTGGTTCTTGAAAAATATAGTCGATATATCCGTCCTTTATGGCTAGTGGTAGATACTATGAGTAAATATCAGTCTATCTTTAATTCCATACCTATCATCCAAACAATTAAGTTAAGTTACACAGGGAGACCTTCAGAATGTTGAAAAGGCCGCCGCAACGCATGAGTTTTATCAATAAAAAAGAAATTATTGATCTTCCGAACCTTATTGAAATCCAAATAAAATCTTACAATCAGTTCCTTCAAGCTAATAAGTTCGCGGATGAGCGCGAAAATATCGGTTTGCAGGAGGTGTTTAGCGAGCTGTTTCCTATTAAGTCTTATGACGAAAAGACTATTTTAGAATACATCTCTTATAGCCTTGGTGTTCCTAAGTATACTCCCGAGGAGTGTATTCGCCGAGGAATTTCTTATAACGTCACGCTAAAGGTTAAGTTTCGTTTAACAGACGAGACAGGGATCAAGGAAGAAGAAGTGTACATGGGCACTATCCCTGTAATGACGGATAAAGGTACCTTTATTATTAATGGTGCTGAGCGCGTAGTTGTTTCTCAGTTGCATCGCTCTCCTGGAATTAGCTTTGAGCAGGAGCGGCATACAAGAGGAAATGTTATCTATTCTTTCCGCATTATTCCTTACAGGGGAAGTTGGCTAGAAGGCGCATTCGATAGCAATGATCTTATCCATATCTACATCGATCGTAAGAAAAGACGTCGTAAGATTTTGGCCACAACTTTTATTCGTGCTTTGGGATACTCGACCAATACAGATATTATTGAAGAATTTTTTAGTACCCGCAAAGTTAAGATTAAAAACGAAAAAGAATTTGTTAAATATGTAGGGAAAATCCTTGCGCAAGACGTTATCGATGAAGATAGTGGTTTAATATTTGGTAAAGCAGCAGAAAAATTAACTACAGCCATGTTAAAGCGAATGATAGACTCAGGTATTGAAGTTATTCGTATTGCTGAAGATGCGGATGAAACAAGCCCTATCATTAAAATGTTAGCAAAGGATTCTACAGATTCCTATGAATCGGCTTTGAAAGATTTTTATCGCAAAATTCGTCCTGGTGAACCTGCTACTTTGTCGAACGCCCGTTCTGCTATTATGCGTTTATTCTTTGATCCCAAGCGCTATAATTTAGGCCGTGTAGGTCGTTATAAGCTTAACTCAAAATTGGGCCTGGAGCTTACTGATGAACAACTCCAAACAGTCACTTTGACGAAAGAAGATGTGATTGGTGCTTTAAAATATCTAATTCGTCTTAAGCAAGGTCGCGATGATGTTAATATTGATGATATTGACCATTTAGGTAATCGTCGTGTGCGTTCTGTGGGCGAATTAATTCAAAACCAATGTCGTATTGGCTTGGCTCGTATGGAGAAAATTATTCGAGAAAGAATGAATCTTTTTGATCTGTCTTCGGATACCTTGACTCCTGGCAAAATTGTTTCCGCAAAAGGCCTTTCGGGTGTGCTTAAAGACTTCTTTGGTCGCTCACAATTGTCTCAGTTTATGGACCAAACTAACCCCATTGCTGAGCTTACTCACAAACGTCGTCTTTCTTCGCTTGGACCTGGCGGCCTGAATCGAGACCGCGCTGGCTTTGAAGTGCGCGATGTGCATACAAGCCACTATGGAAGAATTTGCCCCATTGAAACTCCTGAAGGCCCGAATATTGGTCTAATTACCTCTTTATCTTCTTTTGCTAAGATTAATGAGTTTGGTTTTATTGAAACCCCTTACCTAATTGTGCGAAATGGCATAGTCACAGAAGAGATCGAGTACATGACTGCAGATCAAGAAGAGCGCTGTGTAATTGCCCAGGCTTCTGCTACTCTGGATGAACATAATATGTTTGCTGATTCAATCGTATGGGCACGTTATCGCAGTGAACCGCTAGAAATTGAATCATCCCGAGTTACTCATATGGATGTTTCCCCCAAACAGTTAGTCTCTATTGTGACAGGACTAATTCCTTTTCTTGAACATGACGATGCTAACCGGGCTTTGATGGGCTCTAACATGCAACGTCAAGGTGTACCTTTGTTAAAACCTGAAGCGCCTTTGGTAGGAACAGGATTAGAAGCAAGAGCTGCAAGGGATTCTGGCGCCGTAGTAATAGCGCAAGAAGAAGGGGTTGTGGAGTATGTGGATGGTACAAAAATTGTCATTTCTCCTTTGGATAATCGGATGGAGAAAAAAGTTTATCTGTTGAAGAAATTTTTACGTTCTAACTCCGGTACCTGTATTAATCAGCAACCGCTTGTAGAAGTAGGAGATAAAATAAAAGCCGGCGATGTAATTGCCGACGGACCTGCCACAGACAAAGGTGAAGCTGCACTTGGACGTAACGTACTGGTAGCCTTTATGCCTTGGTTTGGCTATAACTTTGAAGATGCCATTATCATTTCTGAAAAATTATTACGTGAAGATGCTTTCACTTCAATTTATATCGAAGAGTTTGAATTAACAGCTCGCGATACGAAATTGGGTAAGGAAGAGATTACACGCGACATTCCTAACGTATCAGAAGAGGCTTTACTTAATTTAGGAGATGATGGTATTATACGCATAGGTGCTGAGGTAAAGCCAGGCGATATTCTCGTTGGTAAAATTACACCTAAGTCTGAAACTGAACTTGCTCCCGAAGAAAGATTATTACGCGCGATTTTTGGCGAGAAAGCGGCTGATGTAAAAGACGCTTCATTGACAGTGCCTCCCGGCACTGAAGGCGTAGTCATGGATGTAAAAGTCTTCAGCAGGCGAGATCGTTTATCTAAAACCGATGATGAATTAGTTGAAGAAGCTTCTCGTTTGAAAGATATTCAAAAAGAATACAAAGCTAAGCTTAATGAAATTCGTATAGAAAGGCGCGAACGTTTAGGTGCCTTGCTATTAAATGAAATGTCTCCAGGTACTATTGTTCATCGCAAGACTGCGGAAGTTGTTCTCGAAGAAGGTTCTTTAATTAATCAAGAGATGATTGAAGCAATTGAAAAAGAGAACATTGAAGATCTTCTGACGCCTGATAATGAACTTTTCCAAACGCTTAAGCAAATTCTGCATGATTACACGATCGCCATGCAAACCTTGGACACTCAGTATAAAACTGAAGTAGAGCATATGAGGAAGGGGGATACTGATTTAGACCCCGGTATTATACGCCAAGTTAAAGTTTACGTAGCTTCTAAGCGTAAATTACAAGTGGGAGATAAAATGGCAGGCCGCCACGGTAACAAAGGGGTGGTCTCAAGAATTGTGCGGGAAGCTGATATGCCTTATATGGAAGATGGCCGGCCCATTGAAGTCATCCTCAATCCTCTTGGAGTGCCTTCTCGTATGAACATGGGTCAGCTTTTTGAAACTCACTTAGGTTTTGCGGCTCGTGCTGCAGGAATCTGGGTGCAAAGTCCTGTTTTCGAAGGTTTTCCAGAAGAAAAAATCTGGGAAATGATGAGAGCACAAGGAATGCCAGGAGATGGGAAATTTTATCTCTACGATGGATGTACAGGCGAACGTTTTGATAACTCTGTAGTAGTAGGTTACATTTACATCTTAAAGCTCTCTCACTTAGTGGCTGATAAAATTCACGCACGCGCCGTAGGACCTTATTCGCTGGTTACACAACAGCCGTTGGGTGGTAAGGCGCAAATGGGAGGGCAGCGCTTTGGTGAGATGGAAGTTTGGGCGGCTGAAGCTTACGGTGCAGCACATGTGTTGCAAGAGTTACTTACGGTTAAATCGGATGACGTGTCGGGACGTACAAGTATATACGAATCGATTGTTAAAGGTGATAATTTGCTTAAAGCAGGAACACCCGAATCCTTTAACGTTTTGATAAAAGAGATGCAAGGCTTAGGCCTTGATGTTCGCACAGAATCCGTGATAACTGAATAGATTTATTAAGAGGATACAAGCATGACAGACAATCAAAGAGATGAGCAGCAATTTGATAAGCTCACGATCAAAATTGCATCTGATGATATCATCAGAAATCAATGGTCGCGTGGAGAAATTAAAAAGCCTGAGACGATTAATTATCGAACTTTTAAGCCTGAAAAAGGTGGTTTGTTTTGTGAAAAGATTTTCGGTCCTACACGCGATTGGGAATGCGCTTGCGGAAAATATAAAAAAATCAAGCATAAGGGTATTGTTTGCGATCGGTGTGGTGTCGAGGTTACTCTCTCCAAAGTACGCCGCGAAAGAATGGCCCATATTGAATTAGCTGTACCAGTCGTGCATATTTGGTTTTTCAAAACTATGCCTTCGCGTATTGGAAATGTTTTAGGTATGTCTTCCACCGATTTAGAAAGAGTCATTTATTATGAAGAGTATGTAGTTACAGATCCAGGTAATACAGACCTTGAGAAAAAACAATTGCTCAACGATGTCGAATACCGAGAAGCTCAAGAACAATATGGCCGAGATTCTTTTAAAGCTAAAATGGGTGCTGAAGCTGTTGCCGATTTGCTGGCTACAGAGGATTTACAATCTGTTTTAGTTGAGTTGAAAGAAAAACTACGTAAAACTAAATCCATGCAAGCGCGCATGAAGTTAGCTAAGCGTCTTAAAATTGTAGAAAGCTTTGTTTCCTCTACTAATAAACCTGAATGGATGGTCATGGCATGTGTACCTGTCATTCCACCTGATTTAAGACCCCTTGTTCCTTTAGATGGTGGTAGATTTGCGACCTCTGATCTTAACGATCTTTACCGTCGCGTAATCAATCGCAATAATCGTCTTAAAGCTATTCTTAAGCTAAAGACCCCTGAAGTGATTATCCGTAACGAAAAACGTATGCTGCAAGAAGCTGTAGATGCTTTGTTTGATAATGGCCGTCACGGACATCCAGTGATGGGAGCTGGTAACCGCCCTCTCAAATCCTTATCAGAAATGCTTAAAGGTAAACAAGGACGTTTCCGCCAAAATCTTTTGGGTAAAAGGGTAGACTACTCGGGACGTTCAGTGATTATTGTGGGCCCTGAGCTAAAGTTTAACCAATGCGGTTTACCCAAGCTAATGGCTCTTGAATTATTCGAGCCCTTTATTGTTAAACGCTTGAAAGATTTAGGCTATGTTTATACCATACGCTCTGCTAAAAAGATGATTCAACGTCATGCACCCGAGGTGTGGGACGTCTTGGAAGATATCATCAAAGGGCATCCTGTTCTACTCAACCGGGCACCTACCTTGCACCGCCTAGGTATTCAAGCTTTCGAACCGGTACTCATAGAAGGAAAAGCTATCCGCATCCATCCTCTAGTTTGCGCTGCATTTAATGCTGACTTTGATGGAGACCAAATGGCCGTTTATGTGCCTTTATCCATTGAAGCACAATTGGAAGCTAAGCTTTTGATGATGGCTCCGGATAATATCTTCTTGCCTTCCTCGGGTAAACCCGTAGCTGTCCCTTCGCAAGATATGACCCTCGGCCTTTATTATTTAATGCATGATCCTCTTTATTTTCCTGAAGAGCATGGACAGAAAATACGTATCTTCCGAGACGCTCAGGAAGTGTTAATGGCTTTAAATGCAAGCGGAAGTTATAACTGGTATGAAGACGAAAAAGGTGGCAAGCGTATTGATAATGAAGCCACTAATAAAGTGCATTACAGCCGTGGCGTTCGTATTCATGAGTTAATCAAAGTTAGAACAGAAGCAGGTATTATTGAAACTACACCTGGACGGGTACTTTTCAATATGATTGTACCTAAAGAAATGGGTTTTCAAAATTATAGCTTGCCTAAGAAAAAGATGTCAGAGCTAGTCATGGATTGTTATAAAAAAGCTGGGTTGGAAGCCACAGTACGTTTTCTTGACAATCTAAAATCCTTAGGTTTTTCTGAAGCCACCAAAGCTGCTTTATCGATGGGAGTATGCGATGTACGCATTCCTGAGATTAAAGGTAAAATTTTACAAGAAGCTCATGAGCGTGTAGCCCAAGTTAAAAAGCAGTATGAAGAAGGGATTATCACCGATGGAGAGCGACACTCTAAAACTATCAGTATTTGGACAGAAGTCTCTGAACAAGTTTCTGAAGAATTATTTAAACTTGTCGGAGAAGTCAAAGAATCCAAACGTAATCCTTTGTATATGATGTTAGATTCCGGCGCACGTGGTAACAAGTCACAGATTAGGCAGTTAGGTGCATTGCGTGGTTTGATGGCAAAGCCATCAGGCGCAATTATCGAATCGCCTATTACCTCAAACTTCCGCGAAGGGTTAACTGTTCTTGAATATTCGATCTCTTCTCACGGTGCCCGTAAAGGTCTGGCAGATACAGCTTTGAAAACTGCTGACTCCGGCTATCTTACTCGTCGTTTAGTTGATGTGGCCCAAGATGTGATCATCACCGAAGAGGATTGCGGAACTTTAAATGGTATTGAAGTATCGGCTATTAAGCAAGGGCAGGAGGAGTTATTGCCTTTAAAAGATCGTATTTTTGGCCGTACTGTCTCTGATGAAATTTATCTGCCCGGTGATAGCACAAAATTATTGGCTAGAGCAGGCGATATTTTGACTATTCTGCAAGCCGAGGCTATTGATGACTCAGGTATTGAGCATATTAGAATTCGTTCGGTGTTAACCTGCGAAACGCGCCGGGGAGTATGTTCAAAGTGCTACGGCCTTAACTTGGCAAATGGGCGAACTGTTGGGCAGGGTGAAGCAGTAGGCATTATTGCCGCACAGTCTATTGGTGAGCCTGGTACACAGCTGACCATGCGTACTTTCCACTTAGGTGGTATCGCCTCAGCAAGTGTAAGCCCTGAGATTATTACCGAACAAGAAGGAATAGTCATCTATACGGATCTTCGCGTCGTACAAAATGATGAAGGATTGTGGATTGCCTTGAACAAAAATGGGTCTTTAAACATTGTACGAGATGAAGGACGCACGATTGAAGAATATAAAAAATTGCTTAGCACAAAATCAATTGAAGCTCTTCAAACTTTCACGGTAGAATTAGGTACAAAAATTTTAGTGCCCGATGGATCAAAAGTGAAACTAGGTAAGAAAATTGCTGAGTGGGAGCAACATAATATTCCAATTATTTGCGATCGCCCGGGCTACGTTAAATATGAAGATCTTGTGGAAGGTATCTCTACCGAACGAGATGTTAATAAGCAAACGGGTCAGACGGAATTGGTTGTCAAGCAGCACCGTGGTGAGCTTCATCCTCAAATTGTAATCTACGCCGATAAGGAATGTACAGAGCTTGTAGGTACTTATCCTATTCCTTCTGGAGCTATTATTTCAGTAGCTGAAGGGCAATATTCGAGTGGTGGTAAGCTTCTTGCTAGATTGCCTCGTGGAGCCTTGAAAACGAAAGATATTACAGGGGGTCTTCCTCGTGTGGCTGAGCTCTTTGAAGCTCGCAAGCCGAAAGATTCTGCAGAAATAGCTAAAATTGACGGGGTGGTAGATTTTCGTGGTGTACAAAAGAACAAGCGAATAGTCGTAGTACGAGATGAAGTATCAGGAATGGAAGAAGAACATCTCATTTCTCACACTAAGCACTTAATCGTTCAGCGTGGCGACCATGTTATTAAGGGCCAACAGCTGACTGATGGCATAGTCATCCCTCATGAAATTCTTGAAGTGTGTGGGGTACGGGAACTGCAGAAATATCTTGTTAATCAAGTACAAGAGGTTTACCGTCTTCAAGGTGTGGATATCAATGATAAACATATTGAGATTATTGTACGCCAGATGCTCAAAAAAGTGCGTGTGCTGGATCCAGGCGATACAAGTATGTTGTTTGGTGAAGAGGTAGACAAGCGAGAATTTGAGCAAGAAAATAATAAGGTGATTAAAGAGGGCGGTAAAGCCGGGCAAGGAGTTCCTGTCCTGTTGGGTATTACAAAAGCTTCATTGAGCACCGAATCCTTTATTTCAGCTGCTTCTTTCCAAGATACTACCCGTGTATTGACAGAAGCTGCTTGTGCAGGCAAGACTGACTATTTGATGGGCTTTAAAGAAAACGTCATTATGGGACACATTATCCCGGGCGGAACAGGCTTTGCCTATCATAAGCGAGTTAAAAAGTTTGTCGACAAAGAGCACGAGGAAGAGTTGTTGTTTGACTTTGAAGATGAACCTGTAGAAGTTTCTGTGTAAAATAATAAAGCTTCTACCTTCACTGCCTTTAAAAAGAGGGAGTGATTCTCTACCCTTTGCCAAGCGTATTAACTATCCATCAAGAGTCTATACTTGATGGATAGTTTTTTTATTTAGCAAGAAGCTAAAAAGCTTATCTTTCTTTCTAGTCGCCTTAATACTAGGGCAGCCTAGATAACTCCATTTTTTAAAGTCATGGCTACTAGGTCTAATTTAAAGTGTGTATTTCAAAGAGGATTCGTGTTATCCTCAGTAGCTTAAAGCTTATCCCAAACTATTCTTAATCATAAACTTTTAAATAGCTTATACGCTGCTATAGAGTTTGGAAAGTTGCCGTTAATAGGAATGAGAAATAAAAAGGACTGATTTTTGTAGTAGAGGGATGGGTTTTTTTATGGCACCATTCTATTTTTAATTTTGCAAATGTAAACAAATATTTCCAAGCTTTTTAAGCAAAATTTTTTTGCTGCTCCTTTGCCTTGTAGGTCCTAACTAGGCTTATCGTTTTGCGACTGCTCTTTTAATCCAGGAAAGTTGTGCGGAAAGATAGACAAAAAAGATAGACACTAAAGAGAAAAACAAGCTTTACCCACCTATGAAAAGCTTATAGGTAAAAAGTTTATAAAGTTTTTAATAGAATCTGAAAAAGACTTTAAACTTCCTACCTCGATTGACTAGTGTGAGTAGCTACCTTAGAAAGATAAGCTATAGCTATCAGCCATATATTGCTCGAGTTTAACCAAATCTTCAGCAAATTTGCGTATACCCTCAGCTAATTTTTCTGTAGCCATTGCATTGTCATTTAACATTAAACGAAAACTTTTCTCATCCAGATTAATTTTTTCTAAGTTCAAATGACGAGCTTGATCAGCATTAAGCTTACGAGGAACAGGGCCTTGAGTATTTTTAAGCTTTTCTAAAAGAGAAGGGGCTATTGTTAGTAAATCGCAGCCGGCAAGTTCAAGAATTTCATCGACATTGCGGAAGCTTGCACCCATCACTTGCGTTTTGTATCCAAATTTCTTCAAGTAATTGTAAATTTGGGTAACGGATTGAACACCTGGATCTTCTGAAGGTGCATAACTACTTGCATTTTCATTCTTTTTATACCAGTCTAAAATGCGCCCTACAAAAGGAGAGATAAGGGTAGCTTTGACGTCCGCACAAGCTATTGCTTGTGGTAAGCTGAATAATAGAGTCATATTACAATGAATGCCTTCATTTTCAAGTTCTTGTGCTGCTCGTGTGCTTTCCCAGGTAGAAGCTAATTTGATAAGCACGCGTTCCTTTTTGATCCCTGCTTCTTCATATAATTTTATAAGAGTATGTGCTCTACGAATGCTCTCATCCCTATCAAATGAAAGACGGGCATCCACTTCCGTTGAAACTCGTCCGGGAACAAGTCGTAAAATTTCTACCCCAAAGTTAACGAATAACTTGTCCATCATTAAAGTACGCATTTCTTTAGAATTGGCAGCTTTCTTTTTAGCGTATTGGACAGCGTCATCAAGCAAATGTTTATACTGCGATTGTTGGGTAGCAGCCAAAATTAAGGAGGGATTAGTTGTAGCATCTGTAGGGGTAAACTTTTTTATAGTCTCAATGTCGCCCGTATCTACCACAATAGTAGTTATTTGTTTAAGCTGTTCAAGTTGACTAGACATGATGAATTTCCTTTTCTAAGGGAGTATCTTTAAGAGGTTCTATACGAAACCGGATGCTAACAGGTTGATCACCTATTAGCAAGTCTAAACTAGAAGTAAAGCGCGTGAGTAGCAATTTATAAGGAATTTTGACATGTTTATCTAAAAGATCAATCCCTACTACCGTATTGCCTAAAATCTCTTCTGAATCGATAATTTGGCGGCACAGTAAAGCAAATTTTTTAAGTTGCCTAATCAGTGTTTCATCTTGGAAAACATATTTTTTATGGCAGCTAGGGCATTGGATGCTATGACTAAGCTGATCAAGTTCAAAAATCGAGAATGAGACTTGTTGCTGACATTGTTGGCAATCAAACTGAAGAATATGTCCTTTTTGCATAATTGTTCCTTTTTTTTCACAATTTTACAGCTTACCTAGGAATAGAGCAAACTTTTTTAGTCATTTTGAGAGGCTAAACTAGAAATACTTGCTAGGATTATCTAAATTAGCTAGTTAGAGTTTGAAAGAGAGCAAATTTACAGAAATTGTGAAACTTTTGTTATAATAATTTATGGAAAGAAAAATTGTCTAAATACTATTTGTGCTCTTGGTAGAATTAGAGGTCTCATGCAAGAAAGCGTACTCTGTAGATCCTTCGTATTTCCCTGGGAAGCCTCAGAGTTTTAAATGTATGGAGTAAAAAATATAGAAAGTGTTCTCTTTTGAAAGAAAATTGCTAAATGAACTTTTACTTGGATCAACTACGACACTAGCTAGATGAAAAAAGTGAACAAGGAAAATTGAAGGATTTATTTAATTGTTTCTAAAGCAAAGCAAAAAATAGATTTCTGATCAAAGAAGAGTTGCCGTTGTTGTTCTGAGCTTTTTTAATGGCTTCTTCAAGGGAGTGCCCATTGTATGGGTTGCCATGGATGGTTCTAACATCTAAAGCTAGCCCTTCTTGATGAGTAATGACTAGCAAAGCTTTGCAGCTAAATTCATATTTTTTTCCACTTTGCCTTTAGCAATACACTCTTCATGGGGCTCATGCAGGCTGTACACTTTACGAAAATCATTTCTTTGTTGAGCATAAATACGCTTGATAGTTTCTAAAAAAAACTTTCTGGCTCAAAGGTTTGCTCTTCTGTCTTTCTTTCAAAATCGCGTATTAGCCTTCCTAAATAGTTATTCAGCCTTTTTTCTTCTCTTTTAGCTGCTTCCATCCAATCAATTTGGATAGCTGGATAAGAGGATGATCTGGATTAAGTTCATCACTAAAGCGGGATTTAAAAAGACGGCCTTGTTGGTTATCTAGCTTGATTGGTTGCATAGCAAACTGTGCAAGAAATTAACAGCTTTGAAGTGATTTATGCGTAAAGAAGTCATAGTAACTAGGAGAAAAAAGGCTCTCAAAATCTAGTTTAAGCAAGAAACACTCTTTAAATCATGTCGAACTAAGTTAGCTTGCTGTAATGGGCTATAAAATGCTCGTTGGTAAGTACGGTCGATCGATTGGATACAAATATTGTTACTTTTTTATGATCAAGAAGTGAGGAGATGATTAATAAACACGCCTTTTCTGGTAATAATATACGCTGGTTACCTTGGAGAAGAAAGGCCGAATAGCAGTGCTCTTGATCATCCACATGAATAGCGACGGGAAGAATAGCGTGTCCAGACGAGTCTTTTTGCTCAGCTTGAAATTCTAAACCTTTAGCATTAAGGTAGATTAACTTTTCCCGAGAGGTTTTAATGATATCTACCTCTACTTCAGAAAATTCATTCTCAGGAGGAAGGTATAAACGTGATCCTGTAAATTCGCAAGAGGAGGCTTTATTGCATTTAAGCTTCCACTGCCTCATAGATGTTGAACAGGAGGAGAGTAAAACGAGCAAGAAAAGGGCTAGACGGGCCCCTTTCTTTGTAATCTTTTTGCATGGTCGTATTATTTCATGCATTATGATGTAAATTAATGCGCGTGGCCGTGTCCATGTCCGTGGCTTCTATTCTGTACTGCTACAGCAATAATAGCAACAGCTGCAATGGTTCCAAGTGCAATCGCTGGAGCTAAGCTATGGGCTTGGCGAGATTCTTCATAGCAAATTCCACCTACGTTGCTAACATATTCTTGAGCATTGATATCTACAGTGGAACCACATATCGCTAACAGAGTTGTCAAGGCAATCATCTTTTTGAATTTTTTCATGTTTACGTACTCCTTTGGTACCTGGTGTTGGTGTTAAAAATTATAAATATATGCGTCAATGCTGTTATGGCATATAAAATCATTTTCTGCAATTTTTTTTCTTTCCTTTAATATTAGCTTTTGAGGAAAAATTTTTTTTCTCCTTGTGTATCAGAGAGATATAAAGTTAAAAATCTTCTTTTTCTTTTGCTGTTTTCCTTCTAATTCAGTAGCTTAGTGTAATAGTTTGCAATTAAAGCGTTTTGTTCTTCATTGCTGAGCTCATTATAATTGCTTTTTAGCATGGTTTTAAATGGGCTCCAATGATTGCTCTGAAACTCAGGGTTGTGAAAAATTTGCTCTTTCCAGTTAGCTTGAGAGAGAAAAGAGGGTGTAGCCTGTGCCTTAGCTAAAGCCGCTTCGAAAGCCTTTTGAATTTTTGCAAAAGTACTTTCAAGATGGGCTTTTTTCATAGGATCTTTTACAACATCTAAAATGTCATCATAGATCTGTAAGGAGCGTAAGGCTTTGTAAAACTCCTGATAAAACCTGCCGAATTCATTTTTAGCTGCAGTCGCAGTCAGGACATAAGCGCACTTGTTTCTGACAATAATAGCATGCATAAGTTTTTCTCCGCCCCATTTTGAGCGCATTTCGACTTGCGATAAACTAGCCTCGCCTGCTTTTGTTTTTAACATCCCCAAGTCTTTCCAACTATCTCCATGCGCCTCATTAATTCTCTTTACACTTTTCAAGTAATCCTTAAGTGTGCCATTATAAGGTTCAATCATTAAATTCATGGTTGGAGGCATTTCATTTTGCACTTTAGGCCCAACTACCATATATTTGATATGCGAAGATAAAGCCTCTTGGTCCGCTGCCAGCCATCCCTTGGGTGGAATGAAAATAGCTATACTAGGGGAGTCAGAACTGCGGCCTATTCTTGAAGAGACCAATTCTTCAACGGCCTCTAATCGGCTAAGTAAAGTTAGACTCAAACCTATTAAAGAAATAGAGTGTAAAAATTTATATAATTTTTTCATAGGTCCTTAAGTAGGAGAAACTAGATAATTTATTACCATGGGAGATATATTTTTAGCGAGCAAAATGTCTTGAAAAAATCTAAGTAAGCAAAATAACATTCCGAATAACAATGGCTCTTTTCCCCTTTGGCATCTTTATTTTTTAAAGCTGTCAGATTTATATAATGAGAGATAACACCGCTAGAGGATGAGTACAATGAAGACACTAGAAAAAGGTCAAGATAAAATAAAAAAAATTTCCGAGCAATTAAGAAGCGAGATTTTAGAACCTGCAAAAGAAGAAGCTAAAAAAATCATCCAAGAAGCTGAGCAAAAAGCTGATCATATCATTGGAGAAGCCGAAAAACATGTGGAAACTTTAATTCAGGCTGGACGTAAAACTCTTGAACAAGAACGCCATGTATTCCATTCATCTCTACAACAAGCCTCTAAGCAATCTTTAGAAGCCCTCAAGCAAGCAATCGAGCATAATCTTTTTAATGATCAACTCCATACGCTACTTAATCAGTCAACGATTAACCCCCGAGTGATCGCTGATCTAATTGCTGCTTTGATAAAAGCCATAGAGAAGGAAGGACTAGCCGGAGATTTGTCGGTCGTTGTGCCGCATACTGTCTCTACTCAAGAAGTCAATGATTTACTAGCTGATGGTATCCTTAAGCGCTTGAAAGATCAAAGTGTGGTGGTAGGAGACTTTAAAGGCGGAGTAAGAATAAAATTCATTGACAAAAGCTTAACAATCGATATGAGTGATGAAACTTTGAAAGATTTAATCTCACGTTATGTACGTAAAGACTTTCGCAAATTCTTTTTTGGTAGTTAAGCGCTATGAATCGTCAATATTATTTTGTAGGAACCTTATTACCTCCTCTTCATTTAGGTGAAAAGCCTGACATAAGTTGGAGAGATTTGCAAAGATTGCTAGTGGATAATCTGTCTGAAGCTGACTATGCCCAAACCCAAGTTTTAAGGCGTTATTATGATCTCCTTAATATTCGTTCTTATCTAAAAAAAGAACCTATCGATAAATATGGTAACCTAGACTTGAACGAGCTAGAAGAAACCCTAGTAGATGAGGCGGCTTTATTTCCTTCTTATATGATGGAATATCTAGAGCGCTATGAGAGCAAAGAAGCTCGTATTGATCATTTTCCGCAGCTTATGGCAGCTTTTTTCAGAGAAGAGGTGGCAAGCACTCAAGGCTTTCTAAAAAGTTACCTTAGTTTTGAGAGAAACTTACGACTCATTCTAACCGCCTATAGAGCAAAAAGATTAGAACGCGATATGGCTAAAGAGCTTCAATTTGAAAATTTCGAGGAAGATATAGTGGTGCAATTAATTTCTCAAAAAGATTCTAAAACATTTGAGCCTCCAGCAGGTTTTGAGGAATTAAAAGCCATTCTGGATGAGAAATATAATACTCCTTTAGCTTTACAAAAAGCATTAAATGAATATCGTTTAAAAGCCCTTGAAAAGATAAGAAGCTTAAATGTCTTTTCCTTTGATAGCATATTAGCTTATCTAGCTAGCTTTATTCTCGTTGAGAAGTGGAGTGCTTTAGACAAAGAACAGGGATTACAAATTGTGGATACTATCATTAAAGGAAAACTATGACCGCTAATACAACAGTAGAACAAGAAAAAATAAGCTCGAGTAAAGGAAAAGTTGTTAAAGCATTTGGCAACTTACTGCAGGTGCAATTTGAAGGTCATATTCGTCAGGGCGAGATAGCTATGGTTCAGGTGCAGGGCATTGAGCTTAAGGCAGAGGTAATTGAAATTATTGGAAACGAAGCTAAAGTTCAAGTGTATGAAGATACAATGGGGATTGAATATGGCACTCCCGTTAGATTCATGGGAGAGCTGCTTGAAGCTGAGTTGGGCCCTGGCCTGTTAACCTCTATTTTAGATGGTCTTCAAAATCCTTTGGAAAATGTGGCGGATGTAGCAGGCTTTTTTTTATCAAGGGGGGTCTATCTTCCTGCCTTGGATAGGCAACGCCATTGGGAATATCTACCTGTAGCTAAGATAGGCGATGTTCTAACAAGAGGAGATACCCTAGGCACCACTATTGAAGAGCGCTTCAAGCATCATATCATGTTACCTTTTTCCCATTTTGGAAAATATAAAATCACTTGGGTCATTAAGCCAGGGACTTACTGTATTGATACTGTAGTAGCTAAGGCAACGGATGAAAACGGCCATGAGCATCAGTTTACAATGGTACAAAAATGGCCGATTAAAAATTCACTATTTGAGGGTGAAAAAATTAAACCTTCTAAAATGATGGACACGGGCTTAAGAATTATTGATACACAATTTCCTTTGATGAAAGGAGGCACTTTTTGCAGCCCAGGGCCATTTGGAGCAGGTAAGACAGTACTTCAACATCACCTTTCAAAATTTTCTTCCGTAGACATCGTTGTTCTGGTAGCCTGCGGGGAACGTGCAGGCGAAGTGGTAGAAATTTTGCGAGAGTTTCCTCATTTAATCGATCCCCATACCGATCAAACTTTAATGACTCGTACAGTAATTATATGTAATACTTCTTCCATGCCTGTTGCGGCACGCGAATCATCAATCTATATGGGTATTACCATTGCTGAATATTATCGTCAAATGGGCTTAGATATTCTTCTGTTAGCTGATTCTACTTCTCGCTGGGCGCAAGCTCTAAGAGAGATGTCTGGACGGCTTGAAGAGATTCCTGGCGAAGAGGCCTTCCCTGCCTATCTAGCCTCTCGTATTGCTGATTTTTATGAGCGCTCAGGAGCTGTTTCTTTAAAAAATGGAAAGCAAGGTTCAGTCACTATTGGAGGAGCTGTATCACCCGCAGGAGGTAACTTTGAAGAACCTGTAACCCAAGCAACTTTAGCGGTTGTAGGAGCGTTTTTAGGTCTTTCAAGGGAACGTTCTGATTCTCGAAGATATCCAGCGATTGATCCTTTGATCTCTTGGTCTAAGTATATCGATCAAGTAAGTCAGGAACTTGACGAGGAATGTGAAGGGTGGGGAGAGATGGTCCAGACAGCGGAAATGATCTTACGCAAAGGCTATGAAATTGGTAAGCGTATGGAAGTAGTCGGCGAGGAGGGCACCGCGATTGAAGACATGGTGATCTTCCTGAAGGCCGAACTTTATGATTTTGCTTATTTACAACAAAATGCTTTTGATAAAGAAGATGCTTATTCTCCTCTCAAAAGGCAGATTGCTACTTTTAAATTAATCAACAAAATTTTTGGCAAGCCCTTTAGATTTACTACTCATCATGAGGCACGCCAATATTTTCTCAGCCTTCAGAACCAGATAAAAAATATGAATTTTATGTCGACAACTTCAAGCCACTATCGTGAAACATTTGCCCGTATTGAGCAACTTATTGAAAAAGCAAACTAAAAGGTCAGCTGAGATGAAAAAAGTCTATGAAAGAATTAATGACATGCGGGGAAATCTGATTACTCTTATCGCGACGGATGTCAGCTTAGGAGAGTTAGCCCGAATTGACTTGCAAGATGGGCGCAGCGTCTATGCTTCCGTCTTAAGGATTGAGGGAGAGCGGGTGACCTTACAAGTCTTCCAAAATACGCGCGGTATCTCTACTCAGGATAAAGTGATTTTTTTAAAGCGCCAGATGCAAGCTGCTTTTGGTGATGCTCTTTTAGGACGTCGATTAGGTGGTTCTGGCCTTCCCATTGATGGAGGTCCAGAAATTTTTGGCGAAAGTATCAACATTGGTACTCCCTCATTTAATCCTGTCAAGAGAATCGTCCCTCGTCAAATGGTACGTACTAACATCCCCATGATCGACGTCTTTAACTGCTTAGTTAAATCCCAAAAAATACCCATTTTTTCAGTGGCAGGCGAACCTTATAATCCTCTTTTAATGCGCATTGCTAATCAAACCGATGCAGACGTCGTGATTTTAGGGGGCATGGGGCTTACATTTAAAGATTATCAAGCCTTTATTGATAATGCTGAGGCTTCAGGTTCATTAAATAAAACCGTTATGTTTATCCATCGGGCTACAGATCCGGCGGTAGAGTGTTTGCTTGTACCAGATATGGCTCTCGCTTGCGCTGAAAGATTTGCTATTGAGGGCAAACATGTTCTAGTTTTGCTAACAGACATGACTTCTTTTGCAGATTCGATTAAAGAAATAGCCATCACCATGGACCAAGTTCCTTCAAATAGAGGCTACCCAGGCTCCTTATATTCTGATTTAGCTTCTCGATATGAAAAAGCTGTCTTAATTGAAGGGAGTGGCTCTATCACTATTGTAGGAGTTACCACGATGCCTGGAGATGATGTGACTCATCCAGTACCTGACAATACGGGCTATATTACTGAAGGCCAGTTTTATCTTCATAATCGTCAAATTGATCCCTTTGGCTCACTCTCTCGCTTAAAGCAGCTAGTGATTGGCCATGTGACTCGAGAAGATCATGGGGATCTAGCCAATGGCATGATTCGGCTTTACGCAGAATCTAAGAAAGCTAAAGAGCGTCAAGGCATGGGTTTTAAGCTCTCTCATTGGGATGAGCAGCTGATTCATTATGCGCAGTTATTTGAAGAGCGTATGATGAAATTAGAAGTAAATCTTACTATCGAAGAAGCTTTGGACTTAGGATGGCGTATTCTAGCTGAATGTTTCAAATCCGAGGAAATCGGTATTAAACAAGCTTTAGTGACCAAATATTGGCCTTCTAATGTAGGGACAGAGGTAGGATAAAGGCAGAAAGAAGGGAGTAAAATTAGCTGGCAAAATTATTTACAACAATACAACTTAAACGGTTAAAAATGTTGTGACCTTCTTTTTTTGCTCGTTAATTTTTTAACGTGTTTGGATTGTGGGCTATCGAATCTGCTGGGATAGATGCTTAAATAATGTAGGAGTGAAAGTTGGCCGAATTTAAGTTAACGAAAAACGAACTTAGAATGCAGCAAAATAAGCTAGCGCAGTTACAAAAATACTTGCCTACGCTCCAGCTTAAAAAAGCCATGCTACAAATTGAAGTCAATGAAGCGCGTTCTGAAATTTTGAAATTAGAACATCACTATCATTCATTGCGCCTCGAAGTTAAAAGCTATGCAGAGCTCTTGTCTGATAAGTCAGAAATTGACCCAATGGGTGCTGCAAATATACTGGCCATCCATAAGCATTATGAAAATATTGCTGGAGTGGAAGTCCCTTATTTTGAAGGGATTGATTTTGCTGATTTTCATTACTCTTTATTTGACACCCCACCTTGGTTAGATGGAGTAGTGCTCGGTGTGCGCGGCTTAGCAGAGGCTCAGGTAAAAATTGATATTGCCCAGGAAAAGAAAGCCGCCTTAGAAAATGAATTACGTGAAGTCGCTATTCGCGTAAACCTTTTTGAAAAAATCCTTATCCCGCGAGCTCTTAGTAATATCAAAAAAATCAAAGTATTTCTGGGAGATCAACTGCTTGCTGCCGTATCGCGTGCTAAAGTGGCTAAATCTAAAATTGAGGGCCATAAAAAGCATTTATTAGAACAAAGAGCTCTTCAAGCAGGAGAACAGCTATGAGAGTTGACCTAGAAAAGTTTCTTATTGTCGGTCTAGAAGAGCAGCGGGCTTATTTTTTTGAGGAAGCTCAAAAAGCTGGGCTTATTCATTTTATTAATCCCCATCCTTCAGGCACACAAGAGCTTCCCTCTTCTATTCAAGAGACGCTAGCTGCTATAAAGATCTTACGTGGCTTGCCTTTAATGGAACAGGAGGAAGTAGAAGAATATGAGCTTGCTGATAATTGGGTTAACGAGATCATTCAGTTAAATCAGGAATTAATTAAGCTTACTGAAGAGGAAAGGCTGACCCATCTTGAAATTATACGTGTTGAAGCGTTTGGGGATTTTTCCCATGAGGATATAGCTTTTATTGAAAGGGAAGGAAAACGAACTATACAATTTTTCGCTGCTAAAACTGGAACCGCAGAACGCGAGGATCTTCCGCAAGAGCTGATTGTTATTAATAGTAATCATCATGGCCTAGATTACTTTATCTCTATCAGCAAAGAGTCGCTTCAGTATGACGGTTTGAGTGAGATGCAGATTCCTCATACGGCAAGCCAATTAAAAAAACGTTTAGTTTTCCTTAAAAAAGAGATCCGCAACGTTGAACATCGCCTCAAGGATTATGCTAAATATAACAGTTTTTTACATCGCGTTCTACTATTCAGATTTAATAGCTATCATCTCCAGGCGGCGGCAAGCTATTCCTCGGAGCCTTTGGAAGGCTTTTTATTTGCTGTTACAGGATGGATTCCTGTAGATAAAAGAGCTGATTTAAGGCTATTGGCCGAAACAACGGATGTGCATATCGAACAAGTCGCTATAGAGCCAGGCGAAATTGTTCCCACCTACCTTGAGAATACAGGGTATGAGAAGATTGGAGAAGATCTAGTTGATATTTATGACACACCTTCCTCTACTGATAAAGATCCCTCCTGGTGGGTTTTAACATCATTTACCGTCTTTTTTGCGATGATCGTGGGTGATGCGGGGTATGGTTTGATCTTTTTACTGATGGCCCTATTCATCCGTTATAAATATGCCAATTTGAAAGGCTTAGGGCATCGCATATGGAAGCTTGCTCTCATCCTAAGTGTAGCATGTATGGCTTGGGGTGCCTTGACGGCTTCATATTTTGGCATTCATCTAGATATTCACAGTCCTATCAGAAAGATATCTTTAATCCATCGGCTGGTAGAAAAAAAAGGGGAGTATCATTTTTATCATAAAGATGATGTATATGAAGAATTTGTCCAAGAAATTCCTAAATTAAAAGAATCTAAAACACCCACAGAATTTTTTGATAATGCCACGGTAATCAAGAAAGGAAAAGTTGAGCACCCGATGTATTTTAGATTCTACGATAATATTCTTTTCGAGATGGCTTTAATGGTCGGAGTCATTCATATCATTCTTTCCCTCCTTAGATATCTCGATCGTAATTGGAGTGCTATAGGATGGGTAATATTTATGCTTGGCGCTTATCTGTATATTCCTCATTACCTGAATGCTACCTCAATTATTCATTTTGCATTTGGCGTGCCCAAATCAGTGGGGGAAGGTGGAGCCTATCTTGTCGGCGGAGGAATATTGGTAGCCTTTATTTTAGGCCTATGCCAACATCGTTGGAAAGGTTTTCTTGAGCCTATGACCGTTATCCAGATTTTTGCCGATGCGATGTCTTATTTACGTATTTACGCTCTTGGCTTAGCAGGAGCAATGGTTAGCTCTACCATTAATGAATTTGCCAGTGCTACTTTCTTTGCCATAGGTGCAGTTCTCTTTATACTCGGACATGCGACTAATATTGTTTTAAGCATTATGGGAGGTGTCATTCATGGCTTACGTCTTAATTTTCTTGAGTGGTATCACTATTCATTCGAGGGTGGCGGCAAAAAATTCAATCCTTTACGCCTTATAAGCAAAGATAAAGATTAACATTTTCAATCATCAATTAGGAGAATTATCATGGATTTTAGCATGGCAGGACCTGCAATAGCTCTTGGACTTAGTTTGATTGGCAGTTGTATTGGCTGTTATATTGCAGGCGCTGCTTCTCATGCGGCGATGAGCCGAACAGAAGAAGGACACGGTAAGTTTATTGGTATGTCTGCTGCTCCTTCCTCTCAATGTATCTACGGTTTTTTGGAGATGCTGCTAATGAGCAGAGCTATTCAAGAAGGGACACTTTCTCCCTTATCAGCGATATTTATTGGACTAAGTGCTGGTGGTGCCATCATGCTTTCCGCTATTTATCAAGGTAAAGTTTGCGCGACAGGCATTCAAGCTACTTTAAAAGAGCCTTCCTTATTTGGTAAATGCTTTGCCGCTATCGGTATTATCGAATCAGTTTCTCTTTTTGCTTTTGTCTTTTCCTTATTAATCATGTAGAACTCAAATTCAGATCGTGAATAAACCTAGGCGCCGGGACTTTTTAAGCACCGTGCGCCTCTTTTTCAAAGATTCTGCTTTATTTAAAAAGTCTTTTTATACTATGGGTGTGACCGCAATTCCACATTCGGCAGGTTGTAGCGATTCCCTGATATTATACGTTTTAAAAAAACTATGTCCGCATACCCAGCCCTCTGAAAGTTGCCTCTCTACTTAATGAGAGGAATTTTATAAAGTACGGGATTACATAAGAAGTAGCTTGAAAGAGTATTATTTTATTGAGACTGGAAATTGCTTTAAGTTTTTTTAGAAAAGGCTAATTTTGTTCCTTTCAAAGCAAAGAAAGTAAGAACAGACACGATGGAAAAGTATAGTAGCACGGGTTTTGATCGCCTTGAAATTGTTTTTGCAATAGGTAACAAAATTACATGAAGGATGATGATAGTCCATATGGTCTCTTCAAATCCCAGAGCGATTATGATCAGAGGAAAAACGTCAAGTTAATGATAATTAATGGATTGGCTTTTACCTTAGGTCTTTTACATGAAAGCATACAAGAATTAATCCTTAGTTTAGACCCTACCATGAGACATGTTTTACTTGTTTTAGTTCTCTTTGGCAGAAATTAGATGACAAGGGAAATTAACTTGCGGAATGTGGTTAAAAAACAATAAAGACTTTTTTGTCCTTAACTTTCTCTATCCATTTGATATCCAGTCAAATATAAATAGCCATATAAGACAGTAAGAAAAATTATGGTTGATTATATATTATAAAGAAGGTATTATCTATCATTTAATTTTAAAAATAAATCAAATTTTAAAGTTAAGCAGAAAAATATAGCGATTTAATTAAATTACATCATTTCTTCTTCTTTTCTTAAAAGTTTAGATCTAAAAAAGAAAGTTACAAGGGTAGTTTTCAACTAATAATTTTAAAGGCGTAAAATACAAATGAATACAGTTTCTTTTCCTAGTCATTATCCAATTCGCTCATTAAGCAGTCGAGCTTTACCGTTAAGTTTAATAAAGCCTGATTCATTAAAAAAAGGGAATATAACCGTTCCTTCTTCATATTTAAAAATTATAGGGCCCTCTAGTACTAGTTTACTTAGTGATTTTTCTTACTCTTCATTTCTAAGGCGTAAAATATCTATGAGCTATTCATGTACTCGCTCTTTTACGACACGGCTACCTGGAAGGTGGCAAGAGCGGCTTATTAATTATTATAAAGAAGACAAAAAACCAGAAAATTATTATGAAGACTTAACGAAAATTCTTCTAAAAAATTTAGAGGACAAAGAGCGATTAGATTTTTTTGAAAAAAAGGGTCTTCCTATCTTTAAAAATAGTCAAGAGGATGTTGAGTATGTACTAGAATTATTAAAATATTTTTTTCCTGAGCCCATGCAACCTCAAGCAGGTGAAAAAAATCGTTGGGCTAATTATAAAATTGTTAAGTTTGAAGCATTGACAGGTTCTAGTCATACATATTCTTCTCCTTCAGCTGCCTATATTGCAGATCAGCTCTCTAAAGCTATTCTGCACATGAAATACCCTATGCCTCCCTCCATTATTGAAGTAGGAGGCATGTGTCATAATGATGCTTTTCTCTTCAATCTTCACTTAGCTAAAGAAGGTGTAAACATACATGATTATACGGGAATAGATATTCACCCAGGAATCCAGCTAGCAAACCTTTTTAATCGCTATGTGGTGCAAGCAGATCATATAAAATTTATGCATGAAAAAGCAGATCTTGCTTTAAAAAAACTATTTGAATGTTCCCATGAAAGAAACAAAGCTATAATAGCCATAAGGTTTTTATCTGCTATTGAGCCTCAAGATATGCTTGCATTCTTTAAATCCACTTCTCGATTGATGAAAGAAAATGATTTATTTATATTCAATTATACAACATATGATGAAAATATAAAGAGAATGGCAGGAAGTAAAAGCTTTTCTCTGGCTAAAGAAAAAGTAGGAGATATGTTTTTAACTGTAGTGAAACGTAAGGAGGGCCACCATGTCCAAACAGCTTTTACTTCTGCACAAATTGATAATTTAATGAGTATGCATGGCCTCAAGCGTATGGATGTAATTCAGGTAGATAAAAATATTGCAGGGGTAAGGAGAGAATTTGACCCTTATGCAAGAATAGTTGTAGCTTCAATAAAGGACTAAAAAGAATTAAAGTTATCGTAAGTGGTCACGGGGGTAGAGCTTCTTAAGCTTTTGAAGATAAGGGTTTAATGAAAATCAAAAAGTACGCTAAATTGAAATGAAAGCTATTTGCAAGCATTTTTGACTTTGTAGATGCCTGTAGAATCGCATCCAAAGCTTGGTGTACCCCGTACTCGTTTACAGCTGCGCTAATATTTAGCAAGGCATTTATTAAAATTGATTTTTTAAAAATTGTTCTGTTTTGAATTTACTATAAATGATGCAGAGAAGAGAATAAAGTTGATTTTTTGATAACAATGAATTATGGTTAAATTAAGCAGAAAGTTTAAATACTTATGCTTTTTAATTCTTTAAGCTAAAAAGATAAATCCCTCTTCTGGATAAAAGACAGCCAAATAAGGAATTAATAATTTATATTAAAAACATGTTTTCTAAGGAGAAAATGTATGACTAGCATAACAGGGTCCGTATTACGTAGTACTGCTATAGAATCTCGAGGAGCTGCCTCTCGTGTTGTAGAGCGTTATGCCCCTTTAGCTGTTACTAATCGTAAAGTTAACAACCTGCAAGCATTAAAGCTTGTTTTTCAAGAAAGTTCTTCGCAGACTACTCGTAAGCTTACGCAAAATTATAGTAAATACGTGACTGATGTGAATTATGACGAATTTCCCACGGATGTAGATTATTTAAATCCATCGGTTGAAGAAGCCCCTAAGGGAAAGAAGACTTCTAAGTAAGCTAGCCTATTGAAAAATAATTTAGCCAAGCTCCTTTGCCATCGTACAATAGGAATTAATTTAACTTAAAACTTGCTGTTGTAGGTTTTCCTATTGTACGTTAAATTTAAATGCCAAGAGCGTGGAAAATCTTTTAATTTATTTATTCGATGGCAGATATTTCTGGATTAAAAGTCTTCTAATAATGGGTGGGCAACTTTAACATACAGGCTTTTTGCTCTTTTTTTAAAATAGACTTTTTTGAGTAATTAAATCTCAATTTCATAATGGTAGATCATCACAATAAGATTAGAGCGCAAACCAAACCTTCTTCTTCGATTTCTGTATCTATCGCTTATGATTTTAAATCTTTTCAAACTCCCAATCACATTTTCGTCTACCACTCTTTCCGAAGAAATTTCTTGTTTTTGCTTTTTTTCTTCCTGAGTTAAGGGTTTTCTCTTTCTGGATTTTTTTGGTAGCCTGGAGTTTCTTTGAAGCTTTTTTATACCTGTATATTCACTATCGGTTATCGCGCAGCGGTTATCAGTCCAGCGCACCTTGCTTTCTTTAAACAACTTATAATCATGCTTTTTACCATTACTAAAGGCCGTGCAAATAACTTTTTTACTCTTCTTATCGACTATCACCTAACTTTTTAGGGTATGCCTTTTCTTTTTTCCTGAATAGAAATGCTTCTGCTTGTTGTTACGATTCCTTATATTTTTTTTCTTTAACTCTCCTCTTAGGTCGCTCTACATGTGATTCTGATGCATCTATAAGCACTACTTCGTATTCACTATCCTTTTCCAGAAGAGCTTTCTTTCCAGGAAGCGAAAATTCTCTACTTTTAATTAATGTGTCTTCCACCCATCTACATGCTCGATAACAACCACTTTCGCTCAATCTATAACTTCTACCCAAATGAAAATAAGTTCGATGCCCTCTTAAATACTCCAACGCCATCAAAAGCTTGTTTTGGATAGTTAGCCCACCTTTCCTTCCTGCTCTTCTGTATCTCCTGTTTTGTGCTTCTACTAAAATCTTGACCATTCTTTTAAATGTTTCACGCTTTACTCCCGTCAGCCTTCTAACCCGTCAGCCTTCTAAATTGTTCGGCAGACAGCACTTTAAGTTCCTCATATTTCCCCATATCTTTCTCCTTAGTTTAAAGGATAAGAAAATAGCAAAAATTTAATTAAGCAAGAAGTCTAATCGAAAACGCTGCCTTATTTTTTCTGCAATATCTTTTAAAGGATTATCCGCTAAGTGAAGCCCTTGCAGCTGAGACAGCTGCCCGATTTCTGCAGGCAGACTGGTGAGCTGGTTTTGGCTTAAATCAAGATCTAGCAGCTGAGGCAATCGCTCGATTTCTGCAGGCAGGCTGGTGAGCTGATTTTGACTTAAATCAAGCCATTGCAGCTGAGGCAGCCGCCCGATTTCTTCAGGCAGGTTAGTGAGCTGGTTTTGATTTAAGTAAAGCCATTGCAGCTGAGACAATTGACCTATTTCTGCAGGAAGGTTGGTGAGCTGGTTTTGATTTAAGTAAAGCCCTTGCAGCTTAGACAATTGCCCGATTTCTGCAGGAAGGCTGGTGAGTTGGTTTTCACTTAATTCAAGCATTTGCAGCTGAGA